>JAHJDJ010000229.1 GCA_018812585.1 bacterium | reverse complement strand
TTAGTCTTAAATGATATCAGCCGCAAACTCCAGTAACCGCTCCGAAAGATCGGTTTTATAATTTTGCATTCTAACTTGGCCATTTTGCATTTTGACTTTTCGATGAAACCGATCTATAAGACAAACAGCATAAAATAGAATATAATAAAAATCCCCATCAAGCTCTCGCCTGCAATCAATCCAGACGCCACCGGAATCGTGTATTTTTCTGCCAGCTTGGGATTGCGTTTTTCGATGATCAGCGCAATCAAGCCGCCGATAAACATCGACAGCGAATACCAGAAATGGAAGGTCCACGATAAGCCCAGCCCCATCGCCGAAGGAATATACTTTTTCTTATCAGGGAACGTCTTCTCCAGGATCGGTATAATGATACCGACTCCCGCGCCGATAACAATCGCCCAGCGGGCCGTTGGATGCAGCGCTTCAAAACCGTTCATCAACAACCGGGCAACCGCCGCCCAAACCTGCGCTGCCGGTGCAGGAAACGTGTCCGATCCTAAAACGTCCGCCGTGGGCACGATCAGGTAAAAGACCGGAACCACGACCAGTGTGCCGGTGAAGATCCCCATGAATTGAGCCAGAAACTGCAGACGCGGATTGGCGCCTAATTGATACCCCGATTTCAAGTCGATCAGCAGGTCAGCCGCAGAATCAGCAACACCCGCCGTCACGCAGGCGGTCATCAGGTTGACGTTCATCTGCTTGGGTGCGATGGCGCCGTAAAAGAGCTGCGTGATCTTTCCCATCGCGCCAATCGGCGTTGTATCGGTTTCACCCGTGGCGCGGCAAGCCACCAGTGCCAGGAAAAACGACATCACAATGGCTAGCATCGCCATCCAGATCGGCACGTTGAAGTGGACATTGATAATATAAATCACGCCGATACTGCCCACCGTCATGCCTAGAAGAAACCACGAGCCCGGCACTTCAATGCGGTTCATCTGCTCAATAATCGGATCCTTGCTCTTCTCCCGTTTGCTGAAGATGGCAGTCAATCCGGAAAAAGCCCGCAAAGCAGTACGCCACTGCATCCCGAACGAAAGCAGCCCCGATGAAACCATACAGGCCGCTCCGCCCCAGAGTGTCCACGAAACCAGCCCGCGATATCCCAACTCCTCGACGATGCCCTGGCTGTACGCCCACGGAGCGAAAACGCCCCAGCACAAGATTCCGCCCAAAAGAATCGACCAGGCGACCCGAAAACCCATTATGGCGCCCGCACCGATCATCAGAATGCTGTTGTCCCAGGCAATCGTGAACTGCCCCAGCCGCGCGCCGAAGATGTAGAACTGCGCTGGCAGCCATTCAAAACCATCTCGCAGCAGCGCCACAAACGCGCCGATGCTGGCTGCTGAAAAGAGCGCCTTAGCCGAATCTTTCCCTGCTTCCGCATTGGCGATTTCGGAATGTTCAGCATCGACGTCGCCGATGCCATGCAGCGATTTCAGGGTTTCCGCGGCCGCGATACCCGACGGGAAGCGCAGCTTCTCGATGTTGATCATCTGCCGCTTCATCGGAATCGCCAGACTGACGCCCAATACCGCCAGGAAAAAGATCCATGCCGTCAGCACGAAGTAGGGGATGTGCTGTCCATTCACCAGCAGATAGGCGCTGATCGCCGAAACGAGCGTCCCTCCCGTGGAATAGCCCGCCGAACTGGCCGTGGACTGCATGGCGTTGTTTTCCAGGATGGTGAAGTCGGAACTGAGAAATCTTGGAAACAAGAGTTCTTTAATACGCCAAATTAAATAATAAGCAGTAAGTGATAAGCTAAAAACTATGAAATACAATAGAGCAACCATAATGCTGGAAAAACCGAAACGCATTGTTAGGATTGGTGACAGCAGAATGGTTATAAGAGTTGAGGATATTATCGAAGAGATTATAAAAAATACACGAAAAAACCAACTATTCCTAAAGGTAACTAAAGCTAAACGCCGCAATGCTTTCCAGATGGTAAAGGAGAGAATACACGAGGTAATCGCCACGCCCAACCCCCAACCAGTCTTCAAACCGATGTAGAGATTGGTAAACGACATGATGCCGCCCAGAACTGATCCCATCAGTATGGCGCGCAGGGTTAATTGCACCATGGAATCGCCCCGTCCAGTGTAGACGTTTTCGAACCATTCGCGTTCGATTTCTTCCGGAGTCTGCGGTCTGGGTTTAGCGGGCATTTAGCTGTTAGCAGTTGGCTGTTGGCGATTGGCTGTTAGCTCATTGTAGGAGCGTAGCAACTTGTCCCGATCCGTCGGGATGCTGCGCCCCTACACAAACATATTCAAGTGCCGTCAGACGCCCCCGTCTGGAGGAGAATACTATCCGTCATTCCGGCTTGCCCGGAATCTGACGGATTGAGAGGGTAGCGCAGGACACACCTTTCCATTATACACTTAATGACAAATTTCTCAAATATAGGAAATTGCCAGGGCAAATGCAAGCGGGAATTCGAGTTTGGGGTTTGAGGGGGGATTTCATAGTCGGGGTCTGGGGCGACCCCGACTATGTTTATTGTTGGGTCGCGTCTTCTGCGAAGCAGTGCTTATACCAACCGTGCTGTCGGGTCTCTTGTGAAGCAGTGCCTATGGCGCGTAGCCGACAGAAGGAGGTAGAGCGGTAGCTTGCTGCCGCCAGCGGGTGTGAACTCCCGCGCAAGTGTTAAGACAATTCGATTACCACCATCAGAGTACTAATCCGCTTCCGCCCGGATCAAGCGCCGCATCCAGCGCCAATGGGTAAAAAAGAGGAGGATCGCTACCAGGATAATGATGATATCGACGGAAATATCCCGGCGGGCTTGGAACTGCACGCTCTGCATGATATCCGTCTTGGCGGCTTCAAACATGCGCTCGAGAGTCGGGTCGTCAGGCAGTTGCTGGCCCTCTTTTAAGGCCAAAGTGAGGTCCATCTTGTAGTTTTCGAAGGAGGCCAGGCTGGGGCTCTTTTCGCGGTTGTAGAGGCTGCGGCTTTTAATCGGATCGGTGAGGTTGAAAACTGCGCTGACCAGGGCGGCCAGGCAGATGATAAAGGTAATGACGGCTACCAGGCAGATGGCGTAACCGTAAATCTGAGTTGCCTTACTCCGCTTTTCCATGAATTCCTCCACGGTAAAATGATCAACACTGATCTTGCAATATAGCGCTGAATGGCGAAAGATGCAAGGGAATTTGATGACAAAGCTGATTCAGAATCCCGGAATCGGGGTCCATTAACGTGCCGTCGAGTCCCCTGCGAAGTAGTGCCTGCGGTAAGTACCCGATAGAAAATACTATCCGTGTTGTCGAGTCTCCGCAATCGACAGGCTGTTTCTGGTCAGGTATAGCGGTCTGACTGCACACTAATGCTGCCACCTGCGGAGAGGCGGCAGCACTCAGTATTCCCCTCCCTTTCAAGATACCCCCGCACTCCTTCTCTTCTTCTTTACTTCTTTTATTCTCATAAACAAAAACCCCCGCCTCTTGCAAAGCGGGGGGCGGTAGGTCTAGTCTATGATAGTACTATTCGACTACCCTTACGTCCTTGGCGGCCGGGCCTTTTTCACCCTTACCGATTTCAAATTCCACAACCTGATTCTCGAACAGTTCCTTACGGGAATCTGTGCCCGCGATGTCATTTGCGTGAACAAAAACATCGGTATTCTCGCCGTCTACTGATATAAATCCGTAGCCTTTGCGAGAATTAAACCACTTTACCGTACCTCGTGCCATTACTTTTACTCCTTTTAACGATGAATGATGAAACTATGAGAAAGTCAAGGTACCTTAAGTGATTCGTTCACAGGTGGACTACTACAATTAAAATCCAATGACAATGCTCTATAATTTTAATATACGAATAAATCGTCAATAATGATAGTGCTTTATCAATTATTTTTCATCACAAAAAACGGGTTCGACCCAAAAGTTATGCTGAACGCAGCGCCGCGCAGCCTCAGGACAAATGGTCTCTTCGGTAAAGTATCTCTAAATAAGTTCTACAATAACAAGAGAATGTTCAGTTCTCTCAGGATAACAGACTCAGTTTTTCCGTGCTGCCGGGTCTCCCGCGAAGCAGTGCCTGCGGTAAGTACACGACAGAAAATACTATCCGCGTTGTCGAGTCTCCTGCGTAGCAGTGCCTATGGTGCGCATTCGACAGACTATTTTCCCGTCAGGCGCAGTGGTCTGTCTGCACACTAATACTGCCGCCTGCGGAGAGACGGCAGTACTCAGTATTCCCCAATCCCACCCCCCTTTCAATATACTCTCCCTGCAGACCTTCTTTTATGCTCATAAACAAAAAACCCCCGCCTCTGACGAAGCGGGGGCTGGTAGTTCTAGTATATGATAGTACTATTCGACCACCTTGACGTTCTTGGCGGCTGGGCCTTTTTGCCCCTCACCGATTTCAAACTCCACGACCTGATTCTCGAACAGTTCCTTACGGAAGTCTGTGCCAGAGATGTCATTGGAATGAACAAAAACGTCGGTATTCTCGCCGTCTACTGATATAAATCCGTAGCCTTTGCGAGAGTTAAACCACTTTACTGTACCTCGTGCCATTACTTTTACTCCTTTTAACGATGAATGATGAAACTATGAGAAAGTCAAGGTACCTTAAGTGATTCGTTCACGGGTGGACTACTACAATTAAAATCCAATGACAATGCTCTATAATTTTAATATACGAATAAATCGTCAATAATGATAGTGCTTTATCAATTATTTTTCACCACAAAAAACGAATTCTACCCAAAAGTCAGGCTGAACGCAGCGCCGCGCAGCCTCAGGACAAATGGTCTCTTCGGAAAAGTATCTCTAAATAAGTTCTACAATAGCAAGAAAATCAAAGAGCTGGGGTGTTACGGCCACACCATGACACACGCGCCTTCCGTCACGGAGGTATCCATAACGGCCTGGTCAACAAGAGAATCATCGCTTTGCTCAGGATGACAGCCTGCCCTTCTTTTATTCTCTTCTTCTTTACTTCTTTCATTCTAGCAAACAAAAACCCCCGCCTCATGCGAAGCAGGGGTCTGTAGCTCTACTGTGATATAACTATTCTACCACACTGACGTTCTTGGCAGCCGGGCCTTTTTGTCCCTGACCGATTTCAAACTGCACAACCTGATTCTCGAACAGTTCCTTACGGAAGGAAGAACCGGAAATGTCATTGGCGTGAACAAAAACCTCAGTATTATCGCCATCAACTGCGATGAATCCGTAGCCTTTGCGAGAGTTAAACCACTTTACTGTACCTTGTGTCATTACTTTTACTCCTTTTAACGATGAATGTTGAAACTATGAGAAAGTCAAGGTACCTTAAATGGTTCGTTCACTTCTGGACTACTGCAGTTAAAATCCTATGACAATGCTCTATGTGCTAAAGATACGGATGAATTGTCAAAAATAATTGTATTTTGTTAATTATTTTTCACCACATAAAAAACCCCCACCTCGCAGAAGATGGGGGTTTGTTGTGTCTGGTCCTATTAGACTATTCGATCACCCGTACGTTCTTGGCGGCTGGCCCTTTTTGCCCCTCACCGATTTCAAACTCCACGACCTGATTCTCGAACAGTTCCTTGCGGAAGCCTGCACCCGTGATGTCATTAGCGTGTACAAATACATCGCCTTTTTCGCCTTCAACTGAAATGAAGCCGTAACCTTTGCGGGAATTGAACCACTTCACCGTACCTTGAGCCATTACTCTTCTCCTTTAACCATTGACTTTACTATCTACCAGGATGTCAAGGTACCTTAACGAGCCGTTCAAAACCGAACTAAACAATTAAAGTCATTGACAAACTGTGCTATTTCCAATATACGCAACTTATTTTCCGATTTAATTCACTTTTTTTACTTTTTTCGGTGGTGTGTTGCGAGAGTAAAACCCCCGCCCTACGGGGTAGGACGGGGATTTTAATATCGTGGTTCTGCTGTTTACTCAATCACGTTGACGTTTTTAGCCATGGGGCCTTTTTCCCCTTGAGCGATCTCAAATTCCACTCGCTGGTTCTCAACAAGTTCGTTACGGAAGCCAGCATTTTGCACCTCATTGGCGTGCACGAAAACGTCGCTGTCTTGGCCGTCGACTTTGATAAATCCGAAACCCTTACGCGAGTTGAACCACTTTACGGTACCTTGAGCCATTCCAACACTCCTGATAAGCTTCTTCGTTATTTACACCAGAATGCCGAGGTCCCTCCCGGAAGCGTTCAACTAGTGCTGACAGCCCGGTTATAAGCCCAATGACAATCTGTATAGTGTCAATATACACCCACTTTCAGGCGATAGGTAGAAAAATTTCAGCTTTTTTCGATTGAAACCAACCTTTCCCTATCGATCTTCCCAACTACTCGGCAGCAATCACGCTATTTTGCATGTCAGTCAAGATGCTGTCCAGGATGACGTCGAACCGCTGCGGCGCTTCCAGATGTGGAAAATGGCCTGCATTAGGTAGAATCACCGCGCTGAATTGGCTGTAAATTGCCTGGTTTTCGTCCAGTTTCGTGGGGAATACGTCCGCGTTGATCGCGGCGACAGGCACCGTCAAATCTTCGACCAAACGTTCCAGATCCAGCTCGGGATAGCTTTCCACTATGCCCAGCGCAATTTCCTGCGGAGTATTCACGGCAACTTCGATGACTTTCGCCACCGCAGCCGAATCCGCTCCCGGACGAAACATGCTTCTAACCATTCCGGTCATAGTGCCGGCGTAATTATCCCGCAATTGCTTGGTGCTGGTAATGATTTCACTGCGCGTGTATTTCCGGCTTAAATCATGAAATGTATCGATACCGATGATACCGATGATTCTGTCGGGTTCCATACGTGCTGTCTCGATACTGACCGGTCCACCCATCGAATGACCGATCAGAATGATCTCCTGCAGATCCAGCTTATGTAACACCGCCCGGACGTCGCGGCCGTAACTATTGGTGGACCATTTGCGCTTTTTCTTCCCCGATTGACCGTGACCCGGCAGATCGATCGTCACCACCCGATGATGCTCGCTGTAGCGCTCTAAGTAAGCTTCCATGTGGGAACGGTCGCAACACCACCCGTGAATGAAAACGTAAGCGGGTGATCCCTCACCCTGAGTCGAATAAACGATAGCGTTCCCATCGAATGCCGCCACCGAATCAGTTACCGCCTCCTTCGGAGCCGGAGCTTTGCACATACAACCGGACGACAGGAAACCCAATACCGCCAGAAACGTAAAAGCGAACATAATAATTCTGAACGTCCTCATTAAACCTCCGCGTATTGTTCATACTGCAAATATATCAGTCCTGCTTTTCAAAGTCAAGTGATAGGTTGACAAAAACGTAAAAACAGATGCTTTTGTCCAATTATCACATATAATGCCGCATCAAATATATCGTCTTCAATCCGGTTTCACTACTCTGCGCCAAATTTGTCCGCCAATAAAGTGTGTCCGCCAGATTTGTCATCCCGTTGTGCGGGGATTTTGTGGGGCGATGACAGATTTGTCACAGATGAAGGAAAAAGTAAAAAGGAAGCTGAAGAATTCAACCGTCGGGGTCGAGGGCGACCCCGACGGATCTTCTCTGGGGCGTCAAGGCCACGCCGTGACGCATTATTCCTGTCACGGAGGTATCCGTCGTAAAAACGTAGGCGGGGGGTGCTTCCCCCCGCAGCCGGATTGGGACGCCATAGGCACAGGCAATCCGGCTCCAGAGATAGAGAGATAATGAATTGTTGCGTATTAGCATTTGTATTCTCTTTCAGGCAGGTGATCAGGTGAGATTATTGGGGAATATAATTATAATATACAACAGTGTGACTTGAAACGCAAGAGAATTTTTAAAAATAGTGGCTGGTGGTTAGTGGGAGGTGGCAGGGCTTGAGTCCTGCCATCTTTCCCTCTTGTCCAAAACACAATTGATAGAGATAGTTCTTGACATACGTTCTGGATTGGGGTATATTTTGGGATGGAGTTATAAAATGACTTGATTTTACTGTCAGGTCACATCCGGCAGCCGCCGGACAAGACTCCCATGGGGACAGGCTGACCCAACGGTAAAGAAACCCACCGCAAGCAGTGGGGCACCGGGCTAGTTTCTTATCAATTTGAGGAAAACATGAATCAAGTACAGATTGACAGAATTCAAAAGTTTAAAGGTGATTTCATTGAAGAATATTGGAAACCTGGGCCGCTTCGAACTACTAAGAGTTATGTCGACTTATACTACTTTTGGATTTTCAGAGATAAATCGAAATGCTGTGACTTTAATCACCTTAGACCTAATAATACTAATACAATTTCGATAAAACTCATAAAGAAGTATGAAAGGCTTCAATCATATTATTATACTGCTTACTGTCGAACTGCTTACTTACATCAATGCATAAATGATTTCGAACAGTTCGCTATTCAAAGAGGCCCATTGTATCATTTCAATTTTCTTAACACTTTTGAGTCGTTTTATTTGTTCTTAGGTTCTGCATTAGACAATATTGGTGCTGTAGGTAATATTGTATTAGGAAATCCTAAGAAGGAAGACTCATTTTCGAATTTTTTAAAATTCATTAAAAATCAATGTTATAGTACGCAGTATCCGGACATTGTGAAAACCTTGGTGGAAATCAATGATATTAAAGATAACTATAGGACACAAATAGCACATAGAGGAAGAATTGGAACGCACTGGAAAGGATATTTGAATATTCCGATCCCTTACGTCCAAAGTGGTTTGAAAGGAAAAATTTCGCCGGAGCATACGATGTCATGGCGGGAAGAATTTAGAGATGTTGAAAAAGGAAGAATACCTACGATACCGATCCCACAACTCTGTTATGAGCACTTACTAATTTTAGAGAAAGCGGTCAACAGTGTATTTAGCTTATGTGCAGCGAATTTAAAATCCTTTTATGACTATAATAATGTAAAACTCATTAAAGATCCATCAAAGAGGCTAACGAAGCTAAAACCAGCTCCTGCTGATGCAGAATGGATTTTATTTCGGTGTAGAGAATCTCATCAACCGTATTTAAAAACTTGGATTCATGATTTGACAGATCCGCTGCCCGAAGTTTGCATTGGCGAGACATGCAACTCGCCTGCTATTGATGCCCTGTAGTACATTTGTAAATAAAAGAATAGGAATATCCATGCAGGATAGCAAAACTACTCCAGTGATCGAACTCAGTGAGCAATTCAAGGATGCGCTTCTAACTAAGATCATCGATCATATAATGGAAAACCTGAATCGGTACTGGAGGGTACGGTTTTGGTTGTACGGATTCTATTTTGCGATGATAAGTGCACTACTTGGATTCTATTTTTCCGGAAATTTAGTCGGAGAAGGAGCGGACGATAAAACAGATAAATTATTTTTGTTTGCAGCCGCAATTGGTCAATTGTGTGTTTTAATCCAGATTATAATTTCATTCTTAATAAGAGGTGCTTATGATTCACTCGCGCTTTTTTTTAACCAAATAAAATCGATAAGAATTCTAAACCAAATTTCTCTGGAAACGAATTCACATTGGACTTCATGTATCGTAAATTATCCTTATTCGCCATTGTTGTTTTTTCTATTCTTGATCAACATCGCCCTTTTTTTACGAGGCTTTTTTGGTGATCCACCTAAATGGAATTGGGTTGAAGTGTGGTTCGACTCAGCGATATATCTATTGTTATTGTTTGTAATCTTTTCGTTATTGAGTGTTTTTCACTATTTCTTGTTAAAACAAAAAGAAGTGAGGCAGAATAAAATAATACACAAGGAATTCTCTAAGAAATAATTGTAGAATGCTCGCCATTCTATGGGAATTGTAGCCGGGGTGTCTTAGCCCTGCAATGGTTTCTTATTGTCCGAACCGCTGATCCGCCAGCCCGCCTGAGGCGGATAAAAGGCGGACAAGTGCCCGCAGATTACCCTGATTTTTCCGTCACGGAGGTATCCGTGACAGCCCGAATAAACCGGGACATCCCCGACTTTGTCGGCTGGCTGCGCCGAAGCACCATAGGCACAAGCTTCCCGGTCAGCCACATCTGGACAGGCTTTTCCGTGGGTATAAAACCCACGGCTATTATTGTGGATTCTGTCTCTAGCAAATGATCAGGCAAGTATCCATGTTAGTAGCCGGTGGTTTTATACCTCCGGCACTAAATTCCCTGAACCGCAGATGGTCGCTGATGATACTGATGGCACTGATAGGCTCTTTCGGTAGACTGCATCATCCGGCCTGCCGTCTGGTTTAGTCTACCCTACAGTTCTGTTCCAGCCACCCGTCAGCCACCCAGCCTGTTAACGTTCCACGAGATTGTCCGTCAGTGGCCGGATTCTTAGGGAACTTCGTAATTCGCCGACAAATCGTCGAATTTCCTCGCAATGACTGCAATTTGGTTCGCCCGGTGCCCCACTGCTTGCTGTGGGTTGCTTATCCACCCAAATAAAAAGGGCGCTTCTCGAAGCGCCCTACACAATTTCCACGTAAAGGAAGTATAACACCTACCCTCGTTCCCTCGATTTCGCCACTAGATTCTGTATCGCGTCCGCCAGGTTCTTGTTGAACAACTGCGCATCTTCGAGCATGATGAAATGCCCGTAACCCGGCATCATGATCACCTCGAAAGACGATCCCACCAACTCGCGGTTACCCTCCGGGTCAGTTTCCCAGAGATCAGCATTGATGGTGATAATCGGCTGCTTCAAATCGCCGACATGATCCCTCAGCGTGTAATTCTTCATCGCCCGGAAAGCTCCCAATCCGGTGGCAGCCGGACCGGAACTCATATCCGCGACAACCTCTGCAACCAACGCCGAATCGGCATTTTCAGGGAACATGCTGCGCACGAAGTCCTGTGTCGCTCCCGCAAAATCTTCTTCGAACGCCTTGAGCCATTCCAGGAACTGTTCCTCCGTCCAATCCTCTTTCATATTGTGGAACGAATCGACGCCAATCAATCCGAAACAGACCTCTTCCAACTGCTTGGCCGCTTCCGTGATGATCGGTCCGCCCATCGAATGTCCCACCAGAATCACCCGTTCCAACTTCAACTTGTTGATCACAGAAACGACGTCAGCAGCATAGGATTCGATCGAAACGTCCTCTCGCATTCCAGATTTACCGTGGCCCGCCAGATCGACGGTCACGCATTTCACCAGCTTGCTGAAATGCTCCACCTGGCTATCCCAATACGTCCCGTCGCACATCCAGCCGTGCACAAACACCAGCGCCGGGTAACCGCCGCCTTTCACATCGTAAGAAATGGTGGTTCCATCGGCCAGCGAAGCGACAGTATCCGCGCCCGTCCCTCCGTGCGCCGGAGTTTCAGGTTTCTTGCCGCATCCGAAAAGCAGCAACGCCGCGCTGACCATAACCAGCACGATTATCCAGATTCGATTTGATGTCATGAGATTTGCCTCCACTTATTGTTGTCTTTCATTTTGAGGTGAATATAGTCACAGAAAATCTCAAAGTCAAGACGGAACCTGACATTTAGGCGTAACCTGCGGGCAAAATTTTTGACGCGATTAGGGTTGACATTCTTCTGGATTGTTCGTATCATCGCAATGGATTCTTTTTCGACACACTTTCAGGAGGCTTGGATGCAGAAATATTCTATCGCATTGTGCCTGATTATCACAGCCCTTTTAGCCGCAGGATGCCAGATGACACCGAAAATCGATCTCGAAGCCGAAAAAGCCGCTCTGCTGGAATCCGACCGCGCCTTCTCGGCATTCTCCGTGGGAAACGGCGCGGCGTCCGCGTTCCAGAAATACCTCGCTGAAGATGCTATCCAGTTTCCCTCCAATGGCAAGCCGATTCACGGAAATCAGGCTATCTTCGACGCCATGATCGACGGCGCCGACTGCTATACGCTGAAGTGGGAACCCCAGCACGCGGAGGTTTCAGCAACGGCAGACCTGGGTTGGACCTGGGGTCGCTGGACGCTGGCGCCGGCCGATACCAGCCAGAGCGAACAGCACGGCCATTACCTGAACGTCTGGAAAAAGATGGATGGCAGTTGGCGCGTGTTAGCGGACATCGGGTCAAATGACTGACGCAGGGGCGAAGGTTGGCGGGTATTCGATTGGTTTTCTACTGAAAATGTCTTATAATGCAAAGCGAAAAGATTCACTCAAGACGAAATATCATGAACCTGAAAAAACTGTTACCTCTTCTTCCCCTGATCGTGCTGTTGCTGGTCGGCTGTCAGCAGGAACCGGTCAACCTCGATGTCGAAAAATCGGATCTTATGCGCACCGACAACGAATTCGCCCACCTTTCCGCCGAAAAAGGAGCGTCGGTGGCATTTCGGGCTTACGTCTCAGAAGACGCCATCCTGATGCCGGACCGAGGGCATCCCATCCAGGGTCGCGACGCCATTTACGAATGGATGAAAGGCGGCGATGAAGTCTACTCGCTGGTCTGGGAAGTGTTGGGCGTGGACGTCGCGAAGTCCGCGGAGATGGGCTGGACCTGGGGTGAGTGGCGTTTCACCGGCCCCAATCAGGCAGGAGAAACCGTGCAGGCTTTCGGCAATTATCTCTTCGTCTGGAAAAAGATCAGCGGCAAATGGAAAGTCGTCGCCGACATCCGCAATCCCAACCCTCCGCCGGAACAGCCGTAAGCGGTCGGCAATTTCTCCGATGTGTCATTCCTGCGGACGCAGGAATCCAGCGGAGCTGAGGGTGAGATGATATCTGACTATTTCGAATCCACGCAATTCATTGATACGTAGGGGCGGTTCGCGAACCGCCCTTACAATTTTGTTTCCATAACCCAACACCCACATCCCCCCTGACAAAAATTTCACATTACCGTTGAAACCGCCGCTTTAATTCTGTATACTATCCGTTCATCTGAAATCTACGGAAAATATCCAACAATTCTGACATGTTAAACAAGCTTCTGATTCTCGCACTGGCTGGTATGGCGGGCACGCTGGCACGGTACAGCATGGTAGGGATCATACAGAAATTCAACGGGGACGCCTTTCCCTGGGGGACGCTGGCCGTCAACCTGACCGGCTGTTTTCTGGCGGGGTTGTTATGGGCGGCATTTGAAGGGCGCTGGCCGGTTTCCGCGGAACTGCGGCTGATCGTCCTGGTGGGCTTTATGGGAGCGTTCACCACCTTTTCCGCGTTCGTCCTGGATACGTACCAGTTAGCTAAAGCCGCGGAATGGCTGCCTGCCGCGCTGCATTTCACCATGCAGAACGCGTTGGGCTTCGTGGCTCTGGTCGTCGGCGTCAGCTTAGGGAAGCTGCTGTAACCCGGAGGCTGTCATTGCGAGCGTAGCGAAGCAATCTTCGCGACCTATCGCGACACTTAGTATAGAAAAACGAAAACACCCGCGGAGGGTGTTTTTTTTTGTTGGGGAGGGACTTCAAGTCAAATTTCTTTATCGAGAAGTAAACAACTCATCAGTAGAAAAATTTTAATAATTAACTTGTTTTAGATACAGCTTTTATTTACACTTGGGAAAAGTGAAATTTAAAAATAGTGCTACAATATAATGGACACTACTTTACATGTAAAATTAGGTACTCAAGAGTATTCAATAAATCTCGCGTTTTGTAAATCAGAACGTGATCAAATGAGTAGTTTTATTGACTGCGTCAATGATCTAAATCGTATGAGTCTAGTCAAAGATGGAATTCCAGCTTCATTTACAATTAAATCTAGTGAAAAAAATGAAATTTCTTGGAACACTCAGCTCCCGAGTGATGAAAAGATAAAGGCACTATTGCATGCAATTAGGCCTTTAATCCTTGAACGTGAACCGACTAGTTTCGTAAAAATAAAGTCATTAATTGGTAAAAAGATAGTTGATGACAGAATCAGAAGATTCCTAAAATCACTCAGTACAATATACGATGGGAGTGATTCTCAAAGACAAATGAAGGTAAACGTTAATGGTGAAATTATAAATTCTGAAAAAGTATTGAAACTATGGCTAAATTCATATGAGTATCACCGCGATCAAGATAAAAAATGTGAATTTGATAAACTGACTAGTTCATTAATGGATCATGATGTAATTAAAGCTTTCCTATTATGTCTCATTACCGATAAAATTGATGCTATCAGGAATCTATATCATCTTGTTAATTCAATTCTTAAAGAGGGGACTACCTTAGACCTTTCAAAATGGAAAATGTGAGAAATAGAAAAGATAACCTTTAATTGATTTAAAG
>JAHJDJ010000017.1 GCA_018812585.1 bacterium | reverse complement strand
CGATTTGAAGGTGTAGACACACTAAAGTTAGTTCCTCAATAACGTCCTTGCAAATCACTCCATTGTGAGGTATATTTATACCGAATTCACAGATAAAATGCAGCCTGTCATTATCATGCAAGAACCCCAAGTAAACTTAGATCTTGCCCTGCAACATGGGCTGACCGAAGAGGATGAGTGAATCATGGATTTAAAGGGGATCCGACAACAGGTTGCTTTAGGTCAGATATTTTATACTCGCCATGCAGTACAACGCATGTATCAAAGAGGTATTTCGACTGAAATGGTCGAGTCAGCGATACTGAAAGGCGAGATTATCGAAGAATACCCTGACGATAAATATGGTCCAAGTTGTCTGATCGCCGCCGAACTTCCTGCGGAATGGCTTCATGTCGTAATTTCACTTGGAACTCCCCCGTGGGTAATTACAACTTACGTTCCAGATCCTAAGGAGTGGATAAACTTTACCAGGAGAAGTAAATGAAATGTCAAGTATGCACCAATGAAATGGCTTCAGTACGCAAAGATCTTCCCTGGGAAACCGCAGAAGGCTGGGTAATGATTAACGGTGTTCTCCATTGGGAATGTCCAGTATGTGGTGAACAAGTCTTTGATCGAAACGCCACGAAAGAGATTTTGGATAAACTGAACCGCAAGAATATATCACACAAGCTTGAAATTCCAGTTTTAAAATGAGCAATACTCCCCCCGTCACATTAGACTTAGCCCTGCAGCACGGGCTCACCGAAGAAGAATATCAGCAGATTTTAGATATCTTGGGCAGAACTCCTACCTTTGCTGAACTGGGTGTCTTTTCCGTCATGTGGTCGGAACACTGCAGCTATAAAAACAGCATCGCCGAACTGAAAAAGCTACCTCGCTCGGGAACGCGCACGCTGAAAGAGGCCGGTGAAGAAAACGCAGGTTTAGTCGATATCGGCCAGGGTCTGGCAGTCGCTTTCAAGATCGAATCGCATAATCACCCCTGCGCGGTGGAACCCTACCAGGGCGCGGCGACCGGTGTCGGCGGCATCATGAGAGACATCTTCACCTGCGGCGCGCGGCCCATTGCCTCCCTCGATTCGCTGCACTTCGGGCCGTTGGAAACGCCGCGCAATCGATTCCTCATGGACGGCGTAGTGCGCGGCATCGGTGATTACGGCAACTGTCTTGGCATTCCGACCATAGCAGGCGAAGTCGTCTTCCATAACGGCTATAGCAGCAACCCCATCATCAACTGCATGGCGCTGGGATTGGTCAAGAAAGATAGAATCGCCTCCGCTATCGCCGAAGGCAAAGATAATCCGGTCTATATATTCGGGTCCCGCACCGGGCGTGACGGCATCCACGGAGCCACCTTCGCTTCTGAAGAGATTTCTGAAGAGAGTGAATCCAAACGCTCTTCAGTGCAGGTCGGCGACCCCTTTTGCGAAAAACTGTTGATGGAAGCGACTTTGGAGTTGGTCAAGGCAGACGTGCTGATCGGCATCCAGGATATGGGAGCCGCCGGGATTACCTGTAGTTGCAGCGAAATGGCAGCTCACGGGAAAGCCGGTATCGAGGTTGACCTGGATAAAGTCCCCTTGCGTGAAAAGGGCATGAACGCCTACGAAATCCTGCTCTCCGAATCTCAGGAAAGGATGCTCGCAGTCGTTAAAAAGGGTAAAGAAAAAGAGGCTGAAGCCATTTTAGAGCGCTGGGAACTGCTCTATTCCAGGATGGGTAAAGTTACCGACGACGGCCTGATGACCGTCTATCATCAGGGCGAAAAAGTCTGCGAAATTCCTCCCTATCATCTGGCCTTAGGCGGCGGAACTCCCGTTTATCATCGAGATTCCAAACGTCCAGCCCAATTAGATGAGATCAACGCGGTCGATCTCGACCCTTACCGCCAGGAACGCAACTGGAGTGTGGCGCTGCTGGAAATGATGAGTTCGCCCAACATCTGCGATAAATCCTGGGTCACGGAACAGTACGACAGCACCGTCCGGACTAACACGATGATAGGGCCCGGAGGAGATGCCGCGCTCCTGAGGGTCAAGGAGACGGACATGGCGCTGGCCATGACCACGGATTGCAATCCCCGCTTTGTTTTTCTGAATCCGCGGCGCGGCGCCATCCTGGCCGTCGCGGAAGCCGCCCGCAATGTGAGCTGCACCGGCGCCACACCCATCGCCATCACTAATTGTCTTAATTTCGGGAATCCTTACAAACCGGAATCATTCTACTTC
The DNA here is from genome assembly GCA_018812585.1 of bacterium. GTDB lineage: Bacteria > Electryoneota > B3-LCP > B3-LCP > B3-LCP > JAHJDJ01. Next base: position 12,031 of record JAHJDJ010000017.1, on the reverse strand, counting down.
TTCAAGGAAGCTGTCGCAGGCATGGGAGAAGCCTGTCGCATGTTCGATACTCCTGTAACCGGCGGTAATGTCTCCTTCTACAACGAATCGGAAGAGACCTCCATTCTACCCACGCCGGTCATCGGTATGGTCGGTCTGCTGGATGACATTAAAAAAGCGGTAAGATCACCCTTCCAGAACGCAGGAGATGCGATTGTCCTGCTGGGCGAAACGATGGCTGACCTTGGTGGCAGCGAATACCTGCACCACCTGCACCAGGTCATTGCCGGAGATGCGCCCGAAATCGATCTTGCACTGGAACATCGCACGCAAATCTGCCTGCGTGAGGCCATTCAGCGTGAATGGATTTCGTCTGCGCATGATTGCGCTGATGGCGGTTTAGCCGTCGCCCTGGCTGAATGCTGTATCTTGAACCGGAACAATCCCCTGGGAGCAGCAGTGTCACTGAGTAACAGCATCTTGCAAACGACCGACATCCTCTTCAGCGAATCTCCTTCACGAATCGTCCTGTCTGTTAGTCAGGATGAAGTGGGAGACGTTCTGGCGTTGGCTGCGTCGATGCAGGTGCCCGCTGAAAAGATCGGCGAAGTGGGAGGAGATCGGATCCGTATCGGTTCGTGGATCGATATTGATCTGCATAGCCTGAGTAACAGCTATTACCAGGCTCTGCCGAACTTTTTCAAGGGCGTTCAGTCATCTGAATAACAGACCCCGATTAGATGGATAAAGATGTAAAAAAGATATGGCTCCGCCGCATCCTGCTCGGAGCTATTTTTATCGCGATCGCCCTTCTCTTCGTTCGTTATTTCTTCTTTTCAGATAAGGCTGTAATTGACTTTTTAGGGAAAACCCTTTCTGAACAGACGGGTCTCGACGTTAAAATTAAATCCGCTCGCAGCAGGCTGCATCGCGATTTGCTGCTGCGCGACGTTACCCTGTCCGATTCCACCGGCAGCCTGGAGATCCAGATAGCTGAGATTCTCCTGAAATATCATCCCCTGGCCCTGGTAAAACGAGAACTGAAAATCCAATCCATCACCATAGACCGCCCCCAGGTAACCCTTAATCACAGATCAAAACCATCGTCTATAACCCAGAGGCTGACTCCCGACCCAGGGCAAATTGAAATTGTATCCGCCTCGCTTGACTCTTCCCGCGAAAACGGAGAAATTTTTACCCTGCCATTCATGGTCAATATCAGTGAACTACGGATTTCTGATGGAACGTTCAGCTATTCACAAGAAGGTTACAACACTGCATTCAATCTTCTCATTCCCGGGATAAATCTTAAATCCGAAAACATCCAATTCTCCAGTTCTGAAGATCTGCACGTCACCTTCGATCTAAACCAGAATGAGTCCATCATACTGGAGTTTGTAAAAGCAGGGCAAAAGCTCCTCATTGATTCACCGATGACCTTATCCGCTCTGGGGCAGTTCAAATTCAGCGGCAGTCAGATTGATCTCACCCTCGACCTTGACCCTGAACTGCATGTTACCAACAGGGACAACCAGCAATCCTCCTATCCCTTCCCTGTCTCGCAAATCGACATCCAGGCGAGATTACTGCAGATGAATCATATCTTTCTGGACAGTATCAGATGCCAGTTCGATGATCATTCCAATATTTTAGCCACCGGCAGTTTCACTGACCTGAAGCAGGGCAAAGCATTTCACGCCAAAGTCATCGAAAGTCAGATCCAGTTGGAAATCTGGCGGGAAATGATGGAAGAAGTTGCTCCATTATTTGGCTGGGATAAAGCCATCCGCGAATTCCTGATTACCGGCGAAATACGCTTGATCGACGTCGATCTTGATGGATCTCTTAGAGATAATCCCCTCGTTCTCACCACAAGCGGCGCCTGCGAATTCAACAACGTAGCCATCGATTTATATCGGAGGGGAATCAAAGTTGCGGGATTGAACGGAGAAGCCCACCTTTCAGGTGTCTGGCCGCCAGGTTTAGATACCCCTCTGACAGCAGTTCTCACTCTTTCGGCTGATACCTTTCGTTATGCGGATCTTGATCAGAAGCTTGGGCGTTTGACCGATCTTAAAATGACAGCCAACGCGGCGAGGCAGACTTCATCAGATGCCGTCACCGCCAGCCTTGCACTGCAGGCCTTCAGCGATCTTCACAATTCGGTTTCTGTAAAACTTAATCTGAGCGGACACGAGGTCGATATCAGCCAGCCATTGATCTCGCAGAACTGGACTGTCGACTCTAAAATCAGCGTTGATCTTCTGGATATAGCCGCGTTGACAGATGGCAGACTGAGCGGCAAAAGATCCGTTGAAGCCACGGTAGATTTCGCAGAAGGAATTCTTTCAACTCATCTCCTGGCCGGATCAGGGCTCTTAACGTTCAGCTTAGAGGATCGCGCCTTCAGCCTGAATCCTCAGGGGATCAAGTTTCGCACGAAAGCGCTTCTCAATCATGACGAAGAAATGGTTGACTTCCAGACCATCAACCTGTCGATTCCTCCCTATCTGAATACTACAGGGGCAGGCTTTTATGCGGATAGCAGCAATTGGCAGATCGATCTGCAACATTTCACGTTGAATGCTGAAAACCTGCTAAATGCCTTACAGCCTCTTCTGCCGGCAGAAATGGTCAACACTTCAATCTCTGGTTCTCTGCAGGGGGGCGGCAGCTTTGGAATAAACCAGAACGATGGCATTCCCAGTTTTGAATATTCAGCAGACGTCACCTCCAACAAGCTGCTGATCGACCATCCCATGAGAAAAGCGAAAGCTGTAGCCAAATCTCTCACCGCTTCTCTGTCCGGAGGCGAATCAGGAATTGAAATAAACGGTGTAATTGACGTAGATAGCCTGATTTATCTCCCCCTGAAGCCCCATCCGTTCCGTGATCATCGCTACGCATGGCAATACAGCAGCTCAAAGCTGACTGGCCAATCCCATTTTGAACTGAACGCTCTTGCGCATGATCTCGGTTTAACGGGAAATCTGATTCTCAAAAACAATAACAGCTTGACTATTTCAGCCGAACTGATGCCCGCTGAATTCGTTGAGATAAGAGAGGGGTTGCTATTTCAGGGTCATGCAGGTGTGGATCTGGAAATCTCTCTAACAGATTCAGATGCTCTGCGAACGGTGGGACGACTATCTTGTGACTCGTCAGATGTATCTTACATGGACATTCTTTCAGCACAAAATATATCGCTGCATCTTCCCTTTGATACGCGGCTTACTCAGAGCAACACAGCAGACCTCATTTCGTTTTTTCCTGAAATCAGCGCACCCGCTCGAGATCCTGTGCAATATATCCAGACCGCTCATCTGCATCAGGGGCCCTTAAAATCCGGCCAATTTCACTGTCATTCTCTGGCCGTAAAGGGATACCAGCTTAACAACCTGCACACGACTATGGAGATCGGCACGAATTCCCTGTTAGCCCCAGATATAACCGCCTCAGCCTATGACGGGACGATCAGCGGATCTCTGTTCCTCGATTTCCCGCAATTTCAGGCAGATTCAGTGCAGTATGAATTGCATTTAAGCGCCAACAACATCAATACCGCGCGGCTGCCGCGCATTAACACCAAAAAAAGCGAAGCCAGTGAACTATCTGCCTTCGCTTATTTCCAGGGTGAAGGATTAAATCCCAGAACCCATTTTGACATTAATGGGAATCTGCACTTCACCTCGATCGGACGCCAGGTTGCCGATAATATCCTCAGATTCATCAATCCGGGACAATCCGACCCATCCATTCGAACGTTTCGCCGCTATCTGAACCGCGGCTGGGGTGTCCGGGTCTTCTCATTCGATATTAAGGATGACTTTGTCTACGTCTCCATCCCCCCCGCGAAACCGCCCCTGACGCAGCCCGATATGTGGCTTCTTTCCCGCTTCATTGGTTTGGGTGAATCGATCACCTTCAGTCGTATTCCCGTCCGCTACTTCCTCGACTCCCCCACTCTATTCGCTGTGGAAGCTCAGTGATTTAGCTCTTGTGAGCTGGGTCACTTCATCAGAATCAGCTTGCCGGATTGCTGCTGCCCACCCGACCTGAATCGATAGATGTATATCCCGGAAGCAAGACCCGCCCCATCGAACGTAACCTCATGCGATCCGGCTGAACGATAGCCATCAACTAATAATACGACTTCTCTCCCCTGCACGTCATAAACTTTCAGGGAAACATGACTGTATACTGATTGCTGAAAGCTGATCGCTGTTGTCGGATTAAAAGGATTGGGATAACATGAAACAACCTGGTAATCCTGCGGTTTTTCACTAAAACTACCCTCAATTCCCAGCACGTCGAAGTAGTGCATGCCAATGTCGGCGTAAGTGTTATCCGGATCGTAAGGAGCCAGCGGATCCCCGGCATTGATGCAGGGGGATCCCTCCTGCAGTTGGAAGTTATCCAGCAGAGGATTCACGAATAATGGTTCAAGAAAGATGTTGTAGTTATCGTCACATGGATCACCGTTGAAGTTTGTCATCGTAATAGTGCCGATACCGGGTGGGTAAGTGCCATTAAAATTATTGCTGATATTATTGGCAAAATCGCAGTAATTCACCTGTGAAGCCTCACCGCCGGCAAAGTAAATACCGCCTCCCCACAAGGCCCCCTCAACAATCGAATTACTTATAGCAAAATTGGAAGAATCTGCAAAAATGTTGCCGCCTTCTCCCAGAGCCGTGTTTATGGATAACGTCATCTGATCCAGTGACGTTGAATCGGCATCACTCAGATAAATTCCGCCGCCATTTACGCCGACATTGGACACAACCTCGCAGCGGTTGAAAGAAGGCCTACAGTTAAACAGTGCGATACCTCCTCCATCGAAGAGAGCCAAATTATCATTCACATAGCAACTATCAAAACTGGCATTAACGAAGTCCTCCAGGTGAATACCACCACCGTACATATGTGAAACGTTCTGGTTAATCTCGCAATTCTCGATCACAGGAGTACAATTCAAACTGATGAACAGCCCCCCACCGGAACTGTCTGCGGTATTTCCGTTCATCGTGCAATCGGTGATAATGACGTGCGAATTGTCATTGACCGCAATGCCGCCGCCATTTGCTTCGGTGATATTATCATCGACGATACAATCCCGGATAGTAGCGCTGGACATGTGATTAGCGCAAATTCCACCGCCGCCGCGGCCGCTGCCATTTCCGCCATCCAGATTGCTATAATTCCCGACAACGGTGCAATTCTCGATTACCGGCGCAGAACCAGTGCAGTAAATCCCCCCGCCATTATGAATGGCGGTGTTGTCACTGATATAAAAGTCAGAAATGATGCCGTTGGCATTCGAGAAGTAGATCCCGCCACCCCAATTTGCACCATTATCAACTATCGTGCAATGCGCTATGGTGATGTCGCAGTAGTAAGCATTAATAGCGCTGCCGTTCGCGCCAGTAATCACCGCGTATGAGAACACGCTGGCATCGTTCGCGCTATCCCGGAATATGATGCTGCCAAATGCCTCGACACCTGTATTCGGACTGAAATAGATGCTGTCAGTTTCCGTTCCAGAGGCAATTAAATATCCGTAGATTTCGAAATCATAATCGCCATCGAAATAAAACTCCGCGCCGGGTGAGATGGTGCAGGTGTCGTTAATGGCGACCTGCAGATTGTTCGTGATGATATAGGTAGTATCCGGCAATACACCCCGGATCGAACCGGCTATATAAACTTGTGATGAAGCGACAGGGATGATCGTTACCAAAACCAGAAGAGCGGCGCTAAAGCGAATCACGGTCTGCATTCTTCACTCCTTGAGCATATTGGAATTACCCGTCTGAATAATATAAGGATTAAACTTCTTCATGTCAAGCTGAAAGGTCGGAATGATAAAAAAAGCGTTCCTGTCGGAACGCTTCCTGATTGCTGACTGCTGACTGCTATTTAACCAACAGCATCTTACTGACGTCTGTAAACTCACCTGTATCCAATTTCAACAGATACATCCCTGACGCCAGACCAGAGGCGTCAAACACCGCTTTATGATAACCGGCATCGCGATAACCATCGACTAAGGCGCGGACTTGACGTCCCGCGATGTCATACACAGACAGTTTTACCAGAGACCGCACAGGAAGATCATACTGGATCGTAGTTGTCGGGTTGAAGGGATTCGGATAAGCTCCATGCAAGGCAAACTCTTCCGGCTGAGCCGTCGCTGCTTCCGGTTCAACTGCGGTGGGCGACCCCAGAGCATTTTCATAGCACCCCATATCAGGATCACTGCCAGCCGGCTGAGGACGCAACGCGTCGTCCATATCGAATCCCGGCGCGATGAAAGAATCGCCGCCCACCTGCAACTCTGAAATGCCCAGTCCGATACAAGGACTCCAATCTGCCAGAGCAAAATCATCATACCCCATCAGCATGGGGGATGCATCGATATTGCCCAGACCTTCCCAGCCGCCTTCTACGTCACTGTAGTAAACGTCGCAGGCTGAATTTGCATCGATAAAAATCGAAGCTGGCGTGTTGAAGTATAGGATGTCGTTCATCAGCATCGCAGTCGATCCATTGGACAAGGCGATGCCGCCCGATTGAGTTTGACCTTCATTGTAAGCTATGGTGCAATTGATCATGGTCAAATCGGAGCTGATTTGGTAAATTGCCGCGCCATTGTTGGCTCCATTACCACCGAATAGAGTGTTCTTCATATCGGCAGTCGATACCAACATGTAAATCCCGCCGCCATTACCGGTAGCGGTATTATCCCAGAAGCAGTTCTGATCTGCCGTAATCTCTGAGAACCAGACGTTTATCGCCGCGCCATTGCTGGCTTCTGAACCCGAGATCGTATTCTCAGTTAAGTATATATAAGTCTCATACCCATAAATGGCGCCGCCCGTGCTGGCGCTGTTATCGTTCAGCTCGTTCTCCGAGAAATAGAATCCTTCGCTGGTGACATAGACTGCGCCGCCCTGCTGAGCTGAATTGTGGTAGAATTCGTTCCCATGAACTCCCGGCATACCGTCCAGCGACGCGATGGCGCCGCCATGATTGGCGTGATTATCCACAAAGATATTGCCACTGATGGGAGTTGCGCCGCCATTCACGCAAATAGCGCCCCCCTCTTGACTGGCTTCATTGAAGATGAAATAGTTCGTTTCAATCCAATTGCTATTTTCCTCCACGTAAATCGCGCCTCCACTGCTGGCATGGTTTGAGTCGAAGTAATTCTGCCCGATGTTTGCGGAACTGGCATTAGAACAGTAGATTGCTCCACCCTCTTGTGAAGCTTGATTCGCTGTGAAAACATTCTGTTCCAGCGCAGCTTCTGAATTCTCCAGGTAAACCGCTCCGCCCTTATCCGCTTTGCAGTCCTGAAAAGCATTGGCTGAGACTAAGGGATCGCAATCCTTGATATACAACGCTCCACCGTATCCTTCGACACCTTCACCCGTGGCTTTGGAATATTCAAACGTGCAATTTTGCACTGAATTCGCAGAAGAAGAGCCGTCCATCCTGATACCCGCCCAGCCCACGGCTGAAATTAGCGGCCGGAAATGAACGTCGTCAGCGGTGAACGTGGCGTCGACGCCGACGTCAACCTTGTAATGATCGAAGAAAATCAGTTCCGTGCCGGGTTCTATCGTCAGACTGCTGCCCTCTGCGACAATCAGATCTCCCATGACATAGTAAGGATTGCCCGAGGCTGCCAAAGTCCCGCTGATGGTGCCGCTGATCGAGGTGCTGACGCCCACAGAAAGATCCAATTCACTATAGGCAAAAGCTCCATTATCCGGAATGGCTACCGGCAAATCTTCCGCTTCACCAACTGCTGGCCATTCCAGTTGAACCACCTCAAAGTCGATGATCTGACCAGAATGCCCATTCCAGCCGCGTAAATCCCTGGCGCTCATGTAAACGTCATTAGCGCTGCTCTGATTCAGGTAGGGCATCGCATCTGTCAAATCGACGATGATATTGCTGGCTGGATAAGGATGCGGAGTGTGTGATCCACCGTAATCGAAAAAGCTCTGGCTCCAGGTGGGAGACTGTGTATCTCCCACACCGAACGTATAAGCCAGGGAATACCGGTCGCTGTGATTCACTCGGAATATTCCTAATGTGGTTGGATTATAATCGATGCGGTCGGTGCAGTAGTAGGCATACTCCCAGGTCACAAAATAGCTTTGGAAACATTCGTAGGAAATCCACCAGTAACCCGCATCGCCCCACGACGCTCCCCAACTGTTGGCCACCTTGAAAGCGCCCACGCCATCACTGGTGACTAAGTTATCATCGAAGCCGCAGAGACAGACTGCGTGGCCTCCGCGCGGATCACCGTTAATATCTGCCAGACAGTAGATATTGTTGAAGTTCGATAAGTTGTCGAAGTTGGCATAAACGGTGAACGCAAATGTCGCCGCGTTGCCATTCAGCAGGTGCGCTTTCAAGCCCTCCAGGTCTTGATGGACCGGAAAGTAGAAGGTTTCCTGACTGCGATATGGAATGGCCGCATAAAACGCCTCTTCAGAAGGTAGCGTCGTGCAGTTCTGATCGGTATAAGGCATCAAACCGTAAGGTGGAGCGCCGTTCTCGCACAGCATCTGAAACGCCTCGCTTGGGCTTGAACCACCATCCACACCTCCGTTGATCTGATTGTAAATGAACGCCGGGCTGCAACGAGTTTCGTCGGTATAAGCCCAACCGTACTCCTGCCATTCCTGATACGATTTATAGTAATACGCCACCGCCCAGGCGGTGCAGGATCCCTGACCTCCCTGATTGCCGACCGGAGGGAAATTGGGCGACAGATCGACGTAATCATCCCAGCCGTCCTGCGGTGTAATCGGAGGCGCCGGTTTGATCCAATCCGGCAGAGATGCATCGCGTATCGCGCCGTAGCGGCGCTCTTGAGCTGAACTGGTAACTGTGACACAGGTAAGCAGTACAATCAGCGTGAATGAAAGGGTAGATCGGAACGACATGAGGATTTCCTTGAGATTTCTGATTTACCAGAACTTAACCGACATACAATTTACAACAAAAGATTAGCAAAGTCAAGCGCAAAGAAATACAACACAAGAAAATTTCTGAATTCAAGGTGTTTTGGTCCTGCGCACAGCTCTAATGCTGATGTTCAGCTCAAAACCGATCAGCAGCATCAAAGCGTGGAAGAAGATCCACAAGAGGGTTAAGATCAACGTGCCTAAAGATCCATAAAGGATGTTAAACTGAGAAAAATGATCGATGTAGATGTTAAATCCGAAGGAGAACAGCACTGAAAGAATCGTCGCCAGGGTCGCTCCGGGTGAGATCAGCCGGAATCGACTCTTCACTGCCGGGCCAAAATAGTAGAGAAATGAGAATCCAAAAAAATAGAGCGCGATGATAATTACCCAGTGTCCCCCGCTGAAAAAATAATATATCAACTTATTCGGAATAAACAGAAGCGATTCAAAATAGGTTTGCACGACATGGCTGACGATCATCAATGCGGTTATCACCAGTGCTAACAGGCTCTCGATTCCTACAATCACCAGCGCCAATATCCTCTGCTTGAACCAGGGACGCGTCTCAGTGATGTAAATGGTGTTGTTGAAAGAAGTCATCATCGCTACAACACCTTGAGTGGAAAAGAAGAGCACCATCAGAAAACTGATCGACAGCAGTCCCCCGCGCTGCTGCTGAACGATATCTTCAATCGTCGTTATGGTTATATTGTAGGTCTGTTCCGGCATGATCGATTCGAGCTGCTGAAACAAAGTCGCCTCGAAGTTTTCCACCGGAATATAGGAGATGACTGTAAAGAAGAGGACAATGGTGGGGAAAACGGCCAGGAACAGATTAAACGCGATCGCCGCCGCTTTCTCGTTCAGCGCGTCCTGTCGCAGAGCTTTCACGAAGAATTTCGCCACATCGTAAAGCGGCATGCGTTCAAAACCGGGCAGATAGATCCTCTCGCTGAACTTCACGAACAGCGCTACAGGCTTCCAATGTCGAAACTTTTTCCACCAGGATGTTGGAATCATTGCCGGTTAAGGATATTAGAATATCAAAAAATAAGGCGGACTGCGTTTGTCTGCAAGTCCGCATTCGGTTTTTTTGTACCAATCCTGCAAAAATACGGCTGCCCAATCAGCGCCAATGGCGCTGTCATCCCTGACTTGCTCAGGGATCCAGCGGAGCTAGTCATAAGGAACAACTAACCTGTCCTATCTCCTCCTCTGGATTCCTGCGTCCGCAGGAATGACAAATCCTGCGGATTTGGTTAAATCAAACGCCCGATCTCTCGACCGAGCGCATTTTGTAGGGGCGAGGCATGCCTCGCCCCTACTGATGACAGACAAGAATGTCTATCCTCCTGCTATTTCATCAGCACCATTTTCCCGGTAACAGTTTGTGCTTCAGTCGTCAGACGGTAGAGGTAAACACCTGACGTCAATGACGACGCATCGAACGTCACGTCATGCGTTCCAGCATCCCGCCAGCCGTTTACCAACCGTGCTACTTCACGACCCTGAATGTCAAAGACATTCAACAACACGGAACCCGCAACTCGTAACTCGTAACTAATAGCCGTTGTCGGATTGAATGGGTTGGGGTAGTTGCCAAGCAGAACGAACTCTGTAGGGGCGAGGCACGCCTCGCCCGAATTCGACTTGACAACACGGTCGAACGGATTCGGTGTTCCCGCCGGTACAAACGGCACAAACGCTGATCCATCTGCCGCGCCCGATTTCACGAACGGGAAGCTGTCTTCCACCCAGGGATCATCGGGGTAGGTCCCGATTTTTGCGGCGAATGTGTAATTACCCGCGGCGTAAGTTGACGGCACGGGGAAGAACATATCCGGACGGTTAATCGTCCAACCGGGCTGATAGCCGATGAAGTTTCGTTGCGCGACCGTCGTCGGCGCGCCGCCTTCAAAACTGACCTCCAGCCAGCCGTCAAAGTCGATGGCGCTGGTACCGACATTTTCAGCGTATATTTCATAGTCAACATTTCCGCCGCCGGCCGGCACCGGAGATCCGGAAACGTAAGTCAGATCCAGCGTCATGGGAGAGACGCCTCCGCCCAATTCGATGGCATAAATCTGCCCGCCGTTACCGAAGGTGCGCGCATGCACGGCTTTACCACCTGAAACTGCGATGGTGCCGTCATCGGAAATCGCCACGTCGAAGAGGGTTCCCGGCTCATCGATGTCATCCAGCAGGTTGAAGATGACGTCTCCGGTCGGCATGTCAAAGGCGGTAAAAATATCGCCGAAGGTGTAATTCAAAGCGCCCCAGGAGGTCGCCACCCCGACGCTGCCGTCATTACAGAGCGCGGCGTCAGCGATATAATCGCCGTACTGGGCGTAACTCCACAATTGAGTTCCGCCAATATCGTAGCCCCGCACCTCACCCGCGTTAGAAGGTGAATAGGTGTAATTCCCAGCAATCACCATCGATGCGTCACTGGAAACGTCAACCGCCGTGACCCAGCCGCCCATATAAGACTGCCAGAGTTGCGTGTAACCGGTTCCCGTGCGCTGATAGAGGTGTAGTTGACCGTAAAAATCACCGGTGGCCAGGTATTCAGCGTCATCGTCGATGCCGCCCGTCGTCTGGCTGTAATTAGTCACCGACGCGAACAGCAGCAGGTTGGTGAAATCGAAGACATGATACGCATAGTAGGTCGAAATAACAATCCAGTTATTGTCTTCGGATATCTCTATACCATTAATGCCGTTTTGAGCATTGAAATCGATCTCCCACAGAGGCGCGCCGCCCGTTGAAGCGAAGACCAGCAGCTTGCCGTTGTCAGTACCATCTTCTTTGTACGATGCCACAATATACATTCCGTTATCGGACACGTCGCAATCGCTTCCCTTCCAGCCAACAGGAGGGTTATAACTCCAGGAAGGAGTCGGCCCCGCGCCACTCAACCAGGCATTCAGTGGAACGATATCACCGATGGAGGCAACCACCGCATTATCGTCCGAAGCGGCCACGGGAAGGTAAAAGTTCGGCGTGATAGTGTATTCCCAAAGGGGCGTGCCAGTGCCCGCGACTTCATACATCGAGACTTT
>JAHJDJ010000228.1 GCA_018812585.1 bacterium | reverse complement strand
CTTGCAGCCTTGCTGCAACGCTGTCAGTTGCTGCTCTGCAATTGCGGCGGGACTAAGCATTTCGCAGCAGCAGTCGGGACTTCGACGCTGTCGATGTACGGCGCCTCAGATCCGCGTGCCTGGACGCCGCCCGATGACCCCAGGCATGTCTATTTGGTAGCGGATGTTGATTGCATTAACTGTGGGCTGAAAGAGTGTGAATCGATGGATTGTATGAAGCGGCTCACGCCCGATCGTGTGATCGAAGCCGCGCAGAAAATGTTGGAAGGTTAAGTCGTCTCCTATCTCCTGTTTTCTATCTCCTGTCTTCTATCTCCTGTTTTCTATCTCCTGTTTTCTATCTCCTGTCTTCTATCTCCTGTTTTCTATCTCCTGTCTTCTATCTCCCCACTCAAAATCGGTTTCCCTGCCTCATACTCCTTCATATATGCCGTAATCGAACCGATCAATATTTTGGTGCTCAGCATGACCGGTATCTTATACTTGTCCGCGGTAAACCAGATGAAGATTCGCCCGGTAGATTTGAAGATTCCCGCCGATTCCAGAGAGGGTTCAATCTTATAACAATCGAACGTCCCTAACGGAACTTCGACAGTTTCCCTGCCGATAACGTCTATTCTTAAGGGATAGGTCTTGGTGATATCATGAACCTGGATATAGATCGGTTTACCGACCTTTAAATCCTGCAGGCGGAAATAGTGCATCGCAGTGATGGCATCCTGCACGTAGAGAGGAATGTTGGAGGTATCTTTGGGCACGCTGTCACTGGCTGTATAAGCAAATCCGGTTCGCTGGTCGTAATCAACCTGCTTCAGGTCATGGTATTTTCCCTCGTGCAGTTCCTTCTCGAAGTACCAGGTGAAAATGCCTCGTGAATCCATATAAGACAAGACCCGGTCCCTGACTTTGAAGAACCAATCAAACCCTTTGGCTGATTTTGCCCAGGTGTTAATTTCATAGCACGGCGCATCCCTGTAAGTGACCAATTCCGACTTTATTTCAATCCCCGCCGATCCCGCCGGAATAACACCATAATAAACGTCATAGGAGTATTTTTCGCCGGGATAAAAAACGTTATTCTCCAGCACACGAATCAGAAATCCAGATTCGTCGAAGATATACGATTTTGTTTGGGCTTGCAAGGTTGAGCTGCCGCAGCATATTAATAGAGCGGCAGAAAGCGCCAGCATAGTGATGGTCTTCTTCATGGTCGTTCGCATAAATCCTTTATTCTTCCTGTAACGGTTTCAACCGTTAAGTCCTGCATCGTACCGCCTTCAGGAGGCATCAGTACCTGATCCTGCAAACCGTAGGGTCCCCAGCGCAGGGGTGACATGGCGTGATCGCGCGGGAACAGTCCTAAAACTTTCGTTCCCATCATTACAGCCAGATGCAGTGGCCCGGTGCTGTTAGTCAGCAGAAGATCACAACGACGGTAAAGTTCTGCCAGTCCTTGTAATGACAACCTCCCGCACAGGTTATGTGCTTGTGATCCGCCAGCGCTGGCAACTGCAGAGCATAAGTTTTTCTCAACAGCGCTGCCAGTTACTATTAATTTGACGTTTGAATCCTTAACCAGTTCCTGAGCCGCACGGCAAAAATACTCCAGCGGCCAGCGATGTGCTGATCCGCCGCCGCCGGGATGAAGCGCGAATACACGAGAGCCCTCTGCATTTATATCGGCCACCCGGGCGTCGACTTCACTTTCTACCTGAACTGGGATTTCTAATTTCAGCGGATAAAGTTCTTCTTTGCGCAAACTATCCGACCAATCGCCGGATGAAAAGAACGCCGCATATGTTAGAGAAAGATTATACTCTGCTTCGTGTTTGAGATTATGTTTGCGGTGCTCGCGATGTCGATAGGTGTACTGCCAGGAATGCCAGCGATAGGCAATGCCAGTGCGCATCGGTACACCAGACGCTTTAACTGCTTTGGTCACTTGTCGATCAGGGTAGAGCAGGATAGCGGCGTCAAAGTTCCCGCCCTCTATTTTTTGCAGGATACCGCGCCAACCAGCTTCAAGTTGAATGGCAATGACCCTATCGACCACTGGATATAACTCTACTATCGGCGCAGTATACTCCTGCACCAGAAATGAAATGTGGCATGCAGGAAAAAGACGTCTGAGCAATGCGGCGCAGGGCAGCGCTAAGACGACGTCGCCCAATCGGTCGGTTCGGCAAAGGAGCACTCGTTGCGGAGGAGCGCTCAATTTAAGTCCGGCGCTCATCGGGCTGCATCCTGCCGATAGAGGTCTACCAATTTCCGATATCGCAGACGAAAATTTGCCATATCCATTTTAATGGCTTCCAGACCAACACTGCCATCCAGAAAACCGAGTTTGAATATATATCGACGCACAAACCGCGTGACCGGCTTGAAATAGAGATAACGGTACGCCATCCTGAAAGAAGGTTTGATCCCCTGCGACAGAAGATGCTTTGCTTCAAAGCTGGTATAAAAATCCAGTTTACGACCTGCTTCACCCTTTGAGTCGTAGGGATAATGCAATAATGGCGCTTTCAATCGGCCCGTTTTTCCCGCGACCTGAATCCGTTCATGTACATGCTTAGCGGCAAAGTGAGCCTTGTCGCGCCGCACCAACCTGAGTTGCCAATCGGGATACTGCCCGCCATATTTGAGCCATTTCCCGAAGTAATGATTCTTGCGCGGGATAAAAAATGCGGCCTCCTGGCAGCCCTTTTCCACCGTCCGTTTTATTTCGTCAGCCAGCTCCACTGAAATCAGCTCGTCAGCATCCAGACAGAAAATCCATTCTCCACAGGCTTGTTCAAATGAGAAGTTTTTGTTGACGTTCAGGTTTTCCCTGTTGGGTTGTATGAAAACTCGAGCGCCGTTTTGCTTGGCAATCTCGCCCGTTTTATCCCGGCTTTCGCAATCGACGACGATAAGCTCATCCGCGAAGGCGGCGCTCTGTAGAGCCGCTGCTATTTTTGCCTCTTCATTGTGAGCGATCATACAGATGCTGAGTTTCATCGTTGCTGACCTTTCACCCAGTCCTGCGCCTCCATGAAATATCTCTCCAGCTCATCGATATGATTCGTCAGACTGAACTTCCGAGCTACAATTTCCAAACCGCTTTTTCCGAGTTTTTCTCTTAGATCAGGTTCTTTCAGCAGACAGACCATCGCCTCTGCCAGATTTTGGGAATCTTCCGGTTTTACCAGCAACCCATTTACGCCCGGTTCGATGATTTCCGGAACGCCTCCCGCATCGGTGGCAATAATCGGTAATCCGAATGCCATCGCTTCCAGAAGTACCAGGCCAAAGGATTCTTTCTTCGATGCTAAAACGCACACATCCATCGCAGAATAGGCTTCTGCTGTATCCATCAAAAAACCTGTGAAATGAGTTCGGTCAGCGATTCCCATCTCCTCAGCCATCCGTTTTAACTCGGTGTCGAATCCTGCGCCTTCGGGAGGTGGTTCGCCCACGATTAGCAGATGTGCATTTGGATATTTATCATAAATTTGCTTAAGCGCTTTCAATAGCGCCCACTGTCCTTTGCCCCATTCCAGACGACCAATGATGCCAAACACGACTGCCTCAGCCGGAATCCCCATGCTCCCGCGCAGCGACCGGTCTTTGTCTCTGCGAAGTGATAAGGCCGCGCTGTCGATGCCGTGATAAAGCGTATGGATTTTTTCTGCCCTGATGCCCAGATTGGACTCGGCTAACCGTTTCATACGGTTCGTGATAGTTAAAAGCTTAGCCGCTCGTGAGAAAACGAAGCGGTGATATAGGTCTTTCTTCTGGCGAGTGCTGTCAATCTGCAAGGTCAAGATATAAGCAATTCCTCCGATCCAGGACAGGGCGCCCAGGTCTTTGGTGCGATGCAGGTGCACTACGTCGATATTTTGCTCCTGCAATATTCTGCGCGCCCGGTACAAAAAGCCGGGATCGAAATAAAACGGTTCACAGAACAGCAGAGTATCAATTTCGCTCGTAATTGGGTGATTCGCGGCCCTGCCGCCTTCAGCCAGCCATAATTGAACCTGATGACCTCGATCCTGCAAATGCCTGGCGCTGTTCAAGCAATACAGCTCCAATCCACCTAGAGCGGGTGTAAAACATGCCTCCACAATTCTCACGAAAAAGCTCCAGCAAGAAACTTGAAAAATGTCTCCGTGGCGCGGCCCAGAATGGACAGGTCGTGCCGCTTCTGAGCGTAAGTTCGGGCTCGCTCACCCATCATCATGCGCTCCTCATCAGAACCCGCCAGCCGCAGAATCGCATCTGCCAGTTGATCAGCATCCCCCGCATCGACCAGCAAGCCATTCGCTCCCTCATCGATCATCTCCGGCAGGACATTCACTTTCGTGGCAATCACCGGTCTACCCAAAGCGAAAAACTCCTGCGCCGCCCGCGAAATCACCTCCGACTCCGTCGAGGTGATCAAACCGATATCCAGAGCCGACATCGCCTGGCGCGGATCATCCAATTTGCCTGTGAAATGAAACGCCTCAGCAACTCCCAAAGAGGCCGCAACCTCCTGCAGTTCCGCAACTTTAACCTCTTCCTCTTTGCCGATGATCAGAAAAGTGGCTTTCGGATGCTTTTCCAGCACTTTCACGGCCGATTCGATCAAGACGCGATGCCCTTTATTGAGAGACAGCCGCGCCACAACGCCAATCCTCGGCTGAGAATATTTTAAATATGGATTGTCTTTCAGCCAATCCCCTCGCGAAAAAGCCTCTACATCGATGCCGCTGTGAATGACCGTTTCCGGTTTCTCTTTCAGGTTAAAGGTTTTCTGATAACGCGGCCGACAGACGTTAGCACAGTAGATTATCCCCGCTGTCCACGATTCGTGCAGCAGCTTATTGATCGGATTGTTCTGCGGAGTTCTCACGTCGCTGACCGTGCGCACCAGCAGACCCGGCTTTTTTAACCGCTTCTGCGCCAGAGCCAGACTGATATGATCTTCCGGCCGGTGAGCATTTAAAATGTCGTACCCGCCCGCTTTGATGAAATCGTATAACTTCCCGATCTGACGCAGCAGTTTAAGTGGGTTTTTCTCGGCAGGATTAATATCTCCGATAACATTCAAGCCGCGCTCAAGCGCCTGCTGATAAGCCGGCGTCGCCTCATGTGCGAGGATAGTGACGTCATGTCCCAACCGTCCCAGAGCTTCCGCCGTGGTTACGGCATAGTAGGCCGAAGCATTCCACCAGCGAACCTGTGCCGAAATCAATATCTTCATGTCGCCAGATCAAAAGCTACATCAGCGTAATCATATTGGTTACGGTTCACAGCGGTCGCCTGATCGAATCATCTTTACCGTCTTTATTTCCCCTGGATTTATGGGAGTCCATTCCCCGATATGCTCGGTGTATATCCTGCACTTACCTGTCGTGGTCCATTCCTCGGAAGAATTGTAAGTCCAGCCTAAATACTCGGAATTACCTCCAGACCAGGTTGTAATGATGTAGCGATTACCCCAATGGCCAATCGCTCCAGCTTGTTCTTCAGGAACAGGATTATCCCCGCGGGAAGGATCGACCGGAATCCAGCCGTAATTCGGCAGATAAACTTCCGCCCAGCGATGGAACACGTCGTCCAGGCTGGCGTCATCGCCGCGAATGGCGATGGATCCAGTATAGCGCGCCGGCAATCCTGCTGCCCGGCAAAGCGCGATAAAAGCAAAGGTATATTCCGAACAGGAACCCGTCCCTCGGTCGATCACCGTCGGAGCGGTATTCCAGCCGCCGGACAATTCATAGTCCACCCGGTCAATCACCGCATTGAAGATCTTGCGCATGATCCAGTAAGGGTTCTTCTCATCGCCCACTTCTTCCTGCAGAATATTCTGGATAATGGGATTCTGCAGATCGAATTTCTCGTCATCGACCAGGTACAGTTTCTTGATATCCTTGGGAATATCTTTCAACGAACCAACTTTTTCGGGGAAGATGAAGAAGCGGGTATCGTAAAGGTTCGCCTGCGCCGTCAGAGCGACGCTGTGCAATGCTCCCGCTTCGGAATCGGCGAAATGCCAGTGAGCGACCTTCTGATCCCATTGATCCGTCAAAAAATCGGTTGGTGCAGGATTATAAGCCAGCTCTCCGATCAATTCCTGATTCGTATAATCTCTGGGCAAGGCAATGAATATGTCCAGAGAGTTCATCGTTCCCGGACCATAATTGCGGACTTCATGTGTGAACGTCACCTGCTGAGTTTTACAATCCTTGCGCGTGTACAGCTCACCCTCTCCGATCTGCAGACAATACAGAGAGTCCGATTGGAAATCAGCATTCCAGAGGTTCTTTCCGTCCCAGGCTAATCCATCTGCGTATGGCGCCGGCGCATCGAACATGACGATAACTTCGCCACCCGTTGGATTAACCATGTAGATGCGGTTTCTAATGCGGTCTGCTACCCAGAGGTAGTTCCCGTCAAATGCCAATCCTTGGGGTGAACCTGATGGCGAAGCAAACGAGACGATGGTCGTGCCGTCGATGGTACTCAACTGGTGCAGTTCCTTCAAACCGCGGCTGGCCAGCCAGAGATATTGACCATCCCACGTTAAACCAGTCGGCTGGGGTACCGGCGATTCGAAATTCTTTGTCACCAGGCCGGTTTCAGGATCGATACGCAGCAACCGCTCCTCTTCGCCGTCGATACACCATAACGCCTCGCCATCGTAACAGAGGCCCAGCGGCCGGTAGGTGGGAGCTGGTATTTCCCGCAATACACTACCGTCTTGCGGACTGATCTGGTAGAAAAGATCCGTTTTCAGGTCTGCCAACCAGAGACTGCCGCCATCCCAGGCCAATCCTGTTGGGCAGGTTCCCGGAACCGGAAACGCCTTGATAATGTCGCCAGTCGTAGCAAAACTTAGAGAAACTGCCGTCAGCAGTATCAACCCTGTCGAAGCGAATGATCTGAAATGCATGGGAATCCTCAAGATAATCTGCGTTTGGCGTATAAGATAGCTCAGGAGGGAGAAATATGCAACGGTTTTCCAGCAAATGGAAGATAGGGGGGAGGAGATAGAATATAGGAAACAGGAGGGTTAGGGTCATTGCGGACGAAGTAAAGTGCCGTAGGCATCCGGCCACTACTGGACAATCTTCGCGGCCTGCCGTGAACCTCATTTTATCCCTCCCTATCAAGGGGGGACGATCCCGATGGGCCGGGATCAGGGGGGATTTATCAGCGTTATCAGCGAGTATCAGCGGGAACTTGTCCGCCTCCGGCGGATCAGTGGTTCAGACTATTTTTATCACCTAACCACCGCAATCTTCACCACTTCCGTAGTCGGGATCGCCCCTGATCCCGACGCTCCCGCCTGCAAACGAGCCAGATACACCCCCGACGCCAGATTCCGTTCATCCAACCGAATCGAATACGATCCGGCCTGCCGGAAACCCTCGCTGATAGTCTGCACCTGCTGACCTAAGATGTTGAACAGGTCGATGGTGACCTGGGACGCGGTGGGGAGAGTGAAGGAGAGGGAATTAGACCCAGTGCTCTCTATTTTCGGATAGGATGGCTGCTCAATCATTGCTGGTTTCAGCCCACCCAGCGTTCCATTCGCATTGACGTGTTTACCTTGTATATTCGGGGGACCCCCACTCCTCCAAAGCAGTAAATAAATCCCCCCTTGATTGTCCGGAATAGGAAACATATCTTCAAAAAAATTGGGATGGTATGCGGTATAGAGACCCCAATCTCCCCCCCACAGCGTTTGGCCTGTAGTGTCGATACACTGTGAATAAACCCGGGAATTTTGTAGATTATCATCCCTGACTTCATAACACACATAGAGCCTGGCATCCTGGTAACAACTGCCGAAATCCCAAAAAAGTCTTATTTGTCCCATGCCAACACCAGCAAGCAGTACTCCAAAGCGTTCTTCACCCCAATAGGCTTGCCCGTTGCAGTCGAGCATCTGAGCATAGACGGCCCGCCAATCGTCGTTAAAAGTGACCAGATAGAAATAACCGTTTTCACCCTCCACGATGTGCGCGGGTTCTCCCCAACTGTAACCAGTTATATGCCACAGTGTCTCACCCTGCGAATTAACCCGGAAAACGTGATTGTAAGTACCCGCTCCGGTGTGCAGTAAAACGCCTCCTTCACTGTCCGGAATGACTTGAACGATCCAGGGTGAATAGTTCCACATCAACACCCCATTGGGCTGCCATTGGACGACCCCTTCAGAATTGACATATTGCATGAAGGTGCTGCCGAAACCGAATGGAGGTCGTAGATCGCGCCAGGCAAGATAGGCCCCGCCTTGACCATCATGGGTTATCGCGAGGTCGTTACGTATATTCTGCGCATCACAAATCAATACTTCTTCTTCTCCCCAGACATGCGATCCATTCTGATCGATTCGAGTCAGGTAGATG
>JAHJDJ010000227.1 GCA_018812585.1 bacterium | reverse complement strand
CGTTTTATGAAAAATCGACACTTTGAACATGAGTGCGAGCTTTATACAGCGCCAGGTTTATCTGTTCCGGGACTGTCAGACGGTCAGCCTGGAATTCCGATTTGATCTCCCTGATGGAAACAATTTCTGATCCGCGGCGACGCAAAGTCTCCATAGCCCCATCTACACTGGCGGCTCGCAGATAGTCTTCAACGCGTTTCCCCTCGGAATCTTTGATAACGTACGCAAAATTTGGCATGCAGTCTCCAGCAGCTATACTTCTGTCACAGTGGAGCGGAGAACTTCACTGGTGGTCGTAATGCCCTGTTGTATTTTTAAAATTCCTGCTTCGCGCAGACTTAACATTCCCTGTTGCAGAGCCAGTTCACGGATATCCTCCTGGTTGGCATTGTCGAAAACCAGACGACGCAATGGCTGAGTCATCTCCATCATTTCGAAAATGCCGATACGACCATGGAATCCAGTATTACGACAATGCATGCAGCCCTTGCCTCGGTAGAACTTCATGGCTTGGCCGCGCTCGTTGTCCAAACCTAAGATTTCCAGATCTTCAGGGTCGGGCTCGTATTCTTCCTTGCATTTAGTGCAAATGCGGCGCACCAGACGCTGAGCCATGACCAGGTTCAGCGATGACCCAACGAGGAAAGACGGCACACCAATGTCGATTAGACGAGTAATCGTCGAAGGCGCATCGTTCGCATGTAAGGTTGTAAAGACAAGGTGACCGGTCAGGGAGAACTTGACGGCAATGTCAGCGGTCTCCTCATCACGAATTTCACCGATCAGCATTTTATCCGGATCCTGACGAAGAATACTGCGCAGCGCAGAGGCAAAGGTCAAGCCGATATTCGGTTTAACCTGCACCTGGTTGATACCGTTCAAGTGATATTCCACCGGATCTTCAACGGTTGTGATATTATCATCAGGGCTCTTGATTTCTTTTAAAGCGGCATAGAGGGTCGTTGATTTACCGGAACCGGTAGGACCAGAAATAATCAACATACCGTAGGGTTGAATAATCCAGCGGCGGAAGATTTTCAGCATGCCCGGTTCAAAGCCCAAAGTCTCCAAGCTCATGGCAAAGCCGGTCTTATCCAGCAAACGCATCACGACCTTTTCGCCGTTGACTGTGGGAAGAACACTGACACGCACGTCTACTTCTTTGCCCGGCGATCGAATGGTAAAGCGGCCATCCTGCGGAAGACGTTTCTCCGCGATGTTCAACCGGGATATAATTTTTAAGCGGGTTACAATACCAGAATGCGCCGATTTGGGCGGCGTCATGACTTCCTGCAGCACACCGTCAATACGGAACCTGACCACGACGCTGTGATCCTGCATTTCTACGTGAATATCAGTAGCGCGTTCTTTCAGGGCATCTGCCATCATCATGTTACAGATGCGGACGATCGGAGCGTTCTCTGCATCAATATCGGCCCTGGACATATCCACCAGGCCATCTTCCTCATCATCAGATTCTGCGAAGAACTGCAAATCACCGTATACTTCAATGACCTGATCACTTTTGCGAATCGCTACGTAAAGCTCTTCAATGGCCTGATTGATGGCGTTTTTCGTGGCGAATATTGGGTCGATCTCTTTATGCAGCAGATTCTGTAAACCATCGATAGCCACGATATCATCCGGATCGACCATCGCCACTTGAACAACTGAATCTTCTGTAGCGACTGCCACCAACCGGTGTTCTGTAGCAAACGGTTCGGGAATCAAAGCTACCACGGCTTCAGGGATTTCCAGCAGTCTTTCTAAAGTGATAAATGGCATTCCCATCTGCTTGGCCAGAGCTAGGCCGATATGTTCTTCGACGGCGAATCCGAGGGATATCAGAATTTGTCCTAACTTCCCTTTTTTCTCCCTCTGCTCATGTAGGCTCTTCCGCAACTGATCGTCAGTGATCAGACCTTCATTCAGCAGAATTTCGCCGAGTTTCTGGAACTGAGGATTGTAATTTTTCTGTGTGAACATTGTTTCTATGATTTCCTATTTCATCAAGCAATGCTTAGCAGCGTTTATCATTCAGGATCAGTTGTTAGCAGTTATATAGATCAAATAAAGTGTCGCAAACTGTGTTACGACCAACATGACATCTTTGTAGACTTCCCAGTAATTGATTTCTGCTTTTTCGGGGATGAAGATCGTATCGCCTTCTTCAATAATCGTACTCCGGGGCTTAACCCACTTGCCAGTGACGGATTTAATGATGCGAATTTTAGATTTTCGCGCATTCCAGGAAAAACCGCCCGATTTATCGATATAGTAGTCGTAAGGTTCCCCGGTTTTGTAAGTTACGATCCCGGGCTTCTCAACCTGACCTGTGACCTTAACAGCCCTTGTGATGGGAGGAACTTCCAGAATATCGCTGTTACGCAGCAATACATTATGCGTCGAATCACCTTCAGAAAAAAGAGCATATAGGTCAACTACGACCTGACCAGTAACTTCACGCGCCTTCGTCTTGAAATATTGAAATTCGAGAGGTTTCATATCAGCCACCGGCATCTGACGCAAGCGCTCATATTCCGGATCGACTAATTCAATACCGATCAGGCGAGTAAGCAGGGCTTCTTTCAAACTGGCCTTTGCCGTAAAACCACCCGCTTTCATAATAATTTCAACCAGCGGGGTTCCTTCATCAGAGACGGGATAGAATCCTGGCTTTGAAAATTCACCTCTTAGCTCGACTTGGTGTCGCTCATGATAATTGGGAATCGAGCGGACATAAATCCGGTCGTCCGGGTAGAGCGGTATCTCAGAGGCTCCTGGATCACCGAGGTTAACATAGAATGTATGATAGGTTTGCCCTTCGCCAATAAATCTTGTGACTTCGATGGAATTTCGCAAAGCGTCCAGAGTCAACCCACCCGCCAGCATGAGTGCTTTCTGCAGATCGTCGCCGTCCAAATATTCAATCAACCCTTGATCATTAACAGCGCCGTAAACACCCAGTACGCCTGAATTAGGATTCAGCGGCGGAACCAGCAGAAAGTCACCATCCCTCAGAAGAGGATTGCCTTCATAGCGTCCGGCACGCAGAAAAAGCAATAAATCGACAACTTCTTCGCTGCCATCCTTGTGCCGCAATTGTGTCCGGCGCGCCGAATAGCTGGGAAGATCCGGGATTTCTGTGCCAGTTCGCTTCTGACGTTTAAGAACACTCTCTAATTGCGATAATTCCGCTTCCTGATCCTTCCGAGCTGGATTGTAAAATCCACCCGCGCGGGCCAGAAGCGTAATGACACGATCCGCAGCCGTCATATTGAATGTTCCCGGCGCCCAGACCATGCCCCCTACTGAAGCCTTAAAGTTGCGCAGTTCAGCGAGTGAAACAGCTATCTCGCAGGTACGAAAGCGACCTTCTGCAGCTTCTAACACAGCAGCCTTCAAGCCGGCTAAAACCATCCCCCTTGTGTCAAAAACCCCAATATTACGAAGATGCAGCACCCCGTCCGCAGCAATCCGAGCCAGAATCTGGTCTTCAGCTTCATTCAGGACGTACACTGCAATTAAATCCCCCGGCCCCATTCTGTAGGTTTCCGGGTCAACAACGCCCTCAAGGGCTTGCCCGATTACCGGAATTTCTTCTCTGAGAACTTTATGCAGGGGACCATCCAGAGGTTCTGTGCCCACATCTGGCACCGATTCCAAGGGGTAGAAATCCTGTTGCTCTTCCTTTGTTCCCTGTGCAAATCCGGTCTGCAGTGAAACAATAAGATAGAACAGGGTTATCCATGACAGATACCCTGTTCCAATGCGCCGTCTCAATTTATTCATTCCTTTTAAAGACTATCTAAATTGCCTTGAAGTCCCGAAATCTCCTGTCTTGAAAGATCGCCGAATCTTGAAGCGATTTAGTTTGAATTTTCCTCGCTGTTTAATAGAACGAGTTTGGGAGTATTTCGTTCCGTATCTCCAGACGATTGGTCGGCAGCAGAGATAAATTTATCTTGAGTAGCCTTCAAAATGTCTGGCATCGTGGCGCCAGGATCATCGGCGGAAATGATATGCGGAGTGATCTGGATGATCAAATCAGTTTTCTTCACATTTTCCTGACGATGACGGAACAGTGATCCGATAAAAGGAAGGTCACCCAGGAACGGAACCTTGTGCTTGGTTACTTTTGTATTGACACCCAAAAGACCAGCGATGATGATTGACTGGCCATCCTTGACACGAATGGTGGTTGTCGACGTCCGTCTGGTCACCCAGGGAATCTGCGTAGTGGTGCCAACAGTCGCGAAAACGTTGCTGACTTCAGGTGTGACTTCAGTCGTAATGTATCCGTCTGAGTTCACAGTCGGTTTGATCCACAGTTTAATACCGACTTCTTCACGATAAACCTGAACCTGACCACCGACGCCGCCAGCAGACAGTAGATAGGGAATCACATCGACGACCTTCAACTCGGCCGGGCGATTGTTCATTGTGGCGATCTTGGAATTTGCCAGAACCTCTGCGCGATTGTTCTTCATCAACCAATCAAGCGTCACCTGGAAAACGGTCGGTTGACGCGCCATGATACCAGCATCGATGAAACCGTCAACGGGATAGAATTCAAGTTCATCGGGTATTTCCAGATATTGCGTTGCAGGCGGGATGATGTTGGGATAATTATAGAGATCAGCTCCCATTTCGACGAAGGTCGTATGTAACTGGGAAAGTTTCGCCCAATCGATACCGAATTCCTCTTCGTCTTCCACAGCCACTTCGATCAGTTGTGCTTCCAACATGATCTGTAATGCGGGTTTATCGATCTTTTTAACCACGTCCTGAATTTCAGCGATTACTTTCGGGCTGGTAATGACCAGAAGTTTATTACCAGTCGGCTCAATCTGGATCTTAGCGTTGAAATTCTGCAGCAGAATCTGAACTTCTTCAGCGTTGGCGTACTGAAGTTCGATCACGTAGGAAGTAAGGCCTACCTCTTCGCGCAATTTCTTCGCATCGGCGACCAGAAAGGAAGTTCCTATGACTTCATAAGACAAGCCCGCAGCACGAACCACCAGGTTCATGGCTTGCTCTATGGGAGTATCTTTCAGGTGAACAGAGACTCGTTCTTCCTTGTTGACACCCGGACCCGTAACGATGTTGTAGCCGCTTTCCTCAGCCAGAACCGCCAAGATTGAAGGTAGAAACGCGTCTTCAGCGTCAATGGTCACCAGCTTTTCCAAACCTTCGGCAGGTTGGGTAAACTGGATCTCTGCACTTCCTTCTGAATCTTGTGCAACTGCAATGGAAAAACCAGCATAAAGGATGATCACTAAGAAGGCCATCATTCGGCGCATGAGATTCTCCTGAAAATTTTCACACTTCCCTCTCTGGGAGTGTTAAAGTATTGTTTTTAAGGGGTTTCTAATAATTACCAGGTTCAGTATTGTCTTCAGGAATGCTTACGCTAACCGTGCCTTCCTGCATTTCTTTTTCTTTTTCCAGAGTTTCCGGCGATTTCTGGGTCACTAATTCGAGGGTTTCAACAGAACTGCGCAGAGTGACGCGGTTGCGTTCGATAACGGTCACTTTGTAGGCATCGAGTTTGTCACCCACACGCAGAATCCGGGAGCGTCCCTGAAATTTGACGACTGCAACGGGATTTGCTCCCATGACCGTGCAAGAGAGACGCATGGTATTCTGGTTTTCCAGGGATTCACTGAATCCCAGTTTTGCGAGGAATTTTTTACCATGAATAACCTGTGTCAAATCCAGCGGGTCCTCATCCATTGTGAATTCATAGCCCATGCGATCCCGAAGTTCTATTTCCAACTGCTCGATCGTAGTGCGCAGTTGCGGATCTTCAGATCCCAGCGCTTCCCGCTCCATGGCTTCCTGGTATACTCTTACCTGTCGACCCATCTGATAAACGTGGTACCCCTCATAGACAGCAATGATCAGCAACAGGATGATGAGGACACCCCACAACAAGCGTTCACGTTCTTTCATCGATACTCCAGGTCCTAATTACGTTTAATGAGGGTCAAGGTAGAAATTTCCAGCTCTATGAGATGCTTATCTGGATCAGCGCCTTTCTGGCGAGCCTGAGCTTTTCGGTAGCCGTTGTCAATCATAAAGGACTCTACGGTGATTAATCGCTCTGATTTTTCCAGTTGAGTGATCAGTTGACCGAATTGGGAGTAGCTGCATTCGACGCTCATCGAATAAGGAGTCTTGATGTGATCGACTTGAGTACGACGCTTCTTCGGTTCCATCGACATCAGCTTGATGTCCAATTCGTCCAGAAGGTTGGTCACAAAGTTCAGGAATGGCATCGAAGCGTCTTCTGCCAGAGAATCGCGCGCTGAAAGAGCCAGGTTTCGCTCGATCAAGCTGGCAACCAGATCCATCTCCTGGGAGATGATTTCAGCGGAAATCAGCTTTTCATTCTTCTGTTTTAATTCCCTGTCCAAGGCAGAAATACGTTCGGGAAACTTAGGATAGGAGAGATTATAGTATGCCCAGAATCCTCCGCCGAACACCACGGCTATCGCGAGTAGGATAAAAACCTTTTTCATGAAATTTCTAATCCTCCATCGAGTTTTTTATGCGCAACAGTTTGTCAGAGCAGACCTCAACCCGACGTTCGATTGCTGCCTGATTGGCTTGTACTCGGCGATTTTTCTATTTGACATGTGATAATTAACGATAAGATATCTTGATCTTCAATCCGAATGCGGTGCGATTCGCTGAAGCGGATATTGGAAAATTCGCGATAAAAGAAAGGCGTCGTCTTCAGCATATCCATGAACTGCGACACCTTATCAAACTCTTTCTCGTCCGCCAGGATTTTGCTGATCGCTTTAATACGAAGCTCGCGATAATTATAATCGAGCATCGTCAGAGCGACCTCGTCAGGGAGGATATCACCCAGAGCTTTCAGTTTTGTAGCCCAGAGGAAGCGGTCCTTTTCCATGCGCGCCAATGTAAGCACATCGTTTTTAGCAATATTCTTGCCCGATGACGCCAGCTCAGTGAGTCTGGTTTCGATATCGGCGATGCGCTCTTCCTTGGCGTCGATGATATCGCCTAGGGCCTGGTGGTTCCGGAAAGCATAAAGCGACATCAGTCCCAGGACGACTAGAAAACCTGAAATCACCAGGATCTCGCGCCGCTTTTTCCATCGGGCTTCGCGTTCTGCCAAACCCTCGTATTTATTAAGGTTAATCTTAAATACTTTGACCATTTCGATTACTCCGCCCGCAGCGCCAAACCCACGGCGACAGCTAATTGTGGACCGTTTTGTATATCTAGGTTTCCGCTATCGAATGATTGGATAGGATTATAAGTAGTGACCGGCAAGTTGAACTTTTCTTCAAGGTGCTTGATCAATCCCGGCATCGCGGCAGATCCACCAGTCACGAGGAAATTGTTGAAGTAGGATTCGCCCGATTCCTTGATGTAGTACCGCAAAGAACGGTTGATTTCATCACTCAGTTTGTCCAGAATGCCCTTGTCAGCCAATTTCAGACCGGCTTCGTCACCTGCATTTATCAAAGGCAGATCGGGTTTTAATCCCTGACGCATCTTGACCTCTTCAGCCTGCTGATAAGTTAAACCGTACTTCGTCATCAACTCCTGAGTAAAAGCAAATCCAGCGATGGGTACGTCGCGTGTAAAGAAGAAGCTTCTGCGTCCCATGCAGGATAAGGTTGTCTTCTTACAGCCGACGTGCAGCGAAACGATTACTCCGTCATCTGGCAGATCATTTTGCGTTACATACGCATTGATTGCAGCTAACTGGTCAATATCCACGATGCCGGGACGAAGTTCAACGTCTCGCAGCATTTCCACGTGAGATTGGAAAACTTTCCTGGTGGCTGAGACCAGCAGCACTCTGATTTTGCCCGGCTCGGTGGGATCATCACCGATGATCTGGTAATCCACAATGGATTCGCTGCCATCTAACGGAAGATGCTTCCGGGCTTCCAGCAGCAGTGAAGAATCCATCTCTTCATCAGTCATCTGAATGGTCTTGATCTCCTTGGCGGCAACTGCCTGGCCACCGATGGCAGAAGCCAGAAACTTGACGCGCCGGGGAGCAATTCCCAACTGGTTGAAGGTATCCGCCAGACGGGGAACAACGACTGATTTCTTGGGACCTTCCGGATCGTAAGTGTCACCTGAGGAAAAAAGCGGGGTGGTGAGATGCTTGGTGAGACGGAAGCCG
>JAHJDJ010000226.1 GCA_018812585.1 bacterium | reverse complement strand
TTTCTGTCACTAAAGCTAAGCCCAGCATCCTCTCCTTAGCCATTGCACACCCCTTGCCGGGAAAAAAGATAAGGGATTTCGCGGACAGTGTAAAAGGGCAACTATTCATCATTGAGGAGGGCTATCGATTTTTAGAGGAAAAAATAAAGGTATTGGGGATAAAGGTCATTGGCAAGGATGAAGAGAGCACAATTACGAACTGGTCACCGGAAGAGGTTTTGAGGTTCCTGTCACAGCAGGTAGATATAGGCTATCAACCTCAGACACGTAAAACAGGCATTCCTCCACTTCCCAGGCCGCCATCTATTTGTCCGGGGTGCGCATATAAAGCCTTCACCCTGACTGCTCAGAGACTGAAAAAGAGGAACAAGCTTTATGCTTCCTTCGGCGATATCGGCTGCTCTACACTACTTTACTTCTTCGACGCGATAGATACTGTTTCTTGTATGGGCGCTTCGGATTCCATGCGCCAGGGGTTTGTTCTGTCCAGACCCGATATGGCTGATAGGGTCATCAGTGTAATCGGGGATTCCACCGAATGCCACAGCGGTTTGGATTCTACCCGGAACGCCGTCTTCAGAAATGTACCCGGCGTTAAGATAATCTTGGACAATTACACCACGGCGATGACCGGAGGGCAACCCGCACCCAGTTCCCCTCATAACCTGGAAGGTCAGCCGCATCGTTTCAGTTTGAAAGAGGCTATTAAGGCAGAAGGTGGCAGGAGTGTCGTTGTCGATGCGTTCGACTTGAAGGCTGTCGAGAAAGAACTGAAAGAAGCCCTCAAGTTGGCTGGACAGAAACTATTCTCCACTCTGATCCTTGAAGGAGAATGCATTCACGAAGCAGAAGCTGAACAGTTAATCCGGCAGATAGAGTTTGATTACGAGAAGTGCAAAGAGAAGTGTAATTTGTGCAATATCTGTCCAGGCATAGAATTTGATGCTGATAATACCCCGCATTTCACAACTCTATGCACGAATTGTTGCGGGAACACTCCAATTTGCTTACAGCGCTGTCCTTCGGGTGCTATAGTGACTAAAGACGACGAGAAGATTGCAGGAAAAACTTCACCGGAACTGCCAACCGTTGAGGCCGTTGAGACGGTCCACGTCAATAAAAAGGCGCTTCCAGATGCCTTACGAGTTTCAATCCGAGGCATCGGTGGTCAGGGAAATTTGTTCTTTGGCCGTGTTCTCTCTGAAGTTGCTTTAAGGACGCCTTATGCGGATACGCATATTGTAAAGGGGGAAACACATGGCATGGCTCAATTGGGCGGCCCTGTAATTTCGACCTTCAGTTGCGGCGATGTCTATTCACCTGTTCTCACACCAAACTCTGCCGACGTCCTGGTCGTTATGGAAATCAGTGAAGTACTGAGGCCGGGATTTATTGAGCAGCTCAAACCTGGCGGTACTGTAATCATCAACGATTTCACGGCTCTGCCCGTTAACGTCAAAAAGGAAGATTATCCACTGTTAGAGGATATCGAAGAATTACTCAGCGGCTATAACATTGTGAAGATAGACGCTAATAATCTGGCATTGCAGATAGGAGACAAATTGGGTCGTACTTCAAATGTGATCGTGATCGGACTTTTGTCTACTATTAAGCCTTTCAGCAATATTCCAGAGGCAATATGGCAGGCTGCCATTCAAGCGGTCTCTCCCAACGATTTTGCCAAGTCGATAAACATGCTGGCGTTTGCAACCGGAAGGAATTTTGCATCCCGCGATCAGGAAAGAATTTAGTCACTGAAAAAGCAAAATGTACAGGACATGGAACCAAATCATATAGACATCTGCTTTACCATCAACGGCAGACGAGTGGAGATGGCTATACCCCCTTCAATGCTGTTAATCGACTTGATCAGAGATGATCTTTCACTGAAGGGAACGAAGCCGGGCTGCCTTGAGGGAGAGTGCGGCGCTTGCACGGTGTTGGTCAATGGCGATCCAATCAACTCCTGCCTCTACCTTGCGATTAACGTCCATGAGAAAGAGGTCACCACCATTGAAGGATTATCGCCGGACAGCTCAGATGAGACGTCTGATCCCGTGCAACAGGCGATGATTGATTATGGCGCCATTCAGTGCGGGTTCTGCACGCCGGGGATGCTGATGGCAATCAAGGCGTATCAAGAGTTCTGTGCGACTAATCAGATTATCCCTGACCGGGAAGATATCAAGAGATCACTGGCTGGCAACCTGTGCCGCTGTACCGGTTATACCAAGATCATCGATGCCGTCGAGTCCTTATTTGAAAACAAATAAATGAAAAAAACTCTGAAAGTAATCGGTCATCCGACCCCCAAGATCGATGCTGGCGTGAGAGCCAGCGGGCAAGCGATCTACGGGCAGGATGTGGTTCTTCCGAACATGCTCTTTGGCGCGATATTACGCACACGATATCCTGTGGCAGAGATTTTATCGATCGATTTCTCAAAAGCGGAACAATTGCCCGGCGTTGTGTGCGTCATCACGGCTGATGATGTGGATATAAATAACCTGAGTTACAAGCGAGATCACCCGGCGCTGAAAAAAGGTGAAGTAAACTGTATCCGGGATGAGATTGCCGCGGTGGCGGCAACATCCAAGGAGATCGCTTTAGAGGCACTTAATCTGATAGAGGTGAACTATCGAATCAAGGAAGGTATTTTCGATCCCTTTGAAGCGATGCGCGACGATGCGTCCCAAATCAATAAATATGCAACGAATGAGCAGAATAAGAACATCGCGCACTCTTTTCATTATGAACATGGCAATTTACAGGAGCAGAAGGATAAAAGCGCCTGTATCGTCAGCCGCCGTTATACCCTGCCAAGGGTTACACATTGCTGTCTGGCAACCTGTGCCATAACCGCAGACTACTCCAAGACTGAGAAAAGACTCACACTGCACAGCGTCACTCAAGTTCCCTTTCTCTACCAGCGTGACATGGCGCATGTTTTAAAGATGGAGCCCTCGGATATTCGGATTATTCAACCGACCATCGGCGGTGGCTTTGGCAGCAAATTAGATATGTACCCCTATGAACCGATTTGCGCCTTATTGGCCATGAAATCCGGTCAACCCGTCCAAATAGCTTTCAGTAGAGAAGAAGAATTTATTGCCTCTCCCACCAGGCAGACCATGGTGATCGACCTGACCACTGGAACTGATAAAGACGGGAAATTCACTTTCAGGGAAGTAAAGATCATAAAGGATAATGGCGCTTACACTTCCTGGGGAGCTACTACTTCCTTTGTGATGATGCAGACTTTCTCATCGCTCTACCAGGTTCCAGCCTGTTTGTTTGATGCGGACGCGGTCTATACGAACAACCCTTATGCGGGATCGTTCCGGGGATACGGCAATCCGCAAGCGACTTTTGCGCTGGAGCGAAATATTGATCTCATGGCGGAAGAGCTGGGTATCGATAAAGCAGAAATCCGTCTGCTGAATGCCAACCTGAAGGGGGAGGTCACAGGGCAGGGTCTACAATACAAGACCTGTGGACATAAAGATGCACTGGAGATCGTGATCGAA
>JAHJDJ010000225.1 GCA_018812585.1 bacterium | reverse complement strand
CGCTAATGGCGATTCGTGCGATGTTTACAATAATATCTTCATGGATCCGCTGTTTTATGCCACGGCGGGAGATTCGGCATATCACTTGACAGAGCTGTCTCCCTGTATCGACGCGGGTGATCCGTTGTCACCCTTCGATCCTGACAGCACTATTGCCGATATGGGCGCGTACTACTTCCACCATGAATTAGGTTTGACGCAAGACCGCCAGATCGAAATCCCCGATGAGTTCTGCCTGTTACCCGCCTACCCCAATCCCTTCAATCCATCGACGACGATCCGGTTCGGGTTGCCGACCGCTTCGGAGGTCAGTCTGTCGATCTACAACATCCGCGGAGAAAGAGTCGCTGATCTGGTTAATGGGTATCGCTTGGCGGGCTACCATGACGTCACCTGGGAAGCGGGAGGGTTGGCGTCAGGGATGTACTTCTGCAGGTTCAAGGTGTCGGGGGAAGCACCCCCGACCTACGGAGTGAAAACGGGGGATTTTACCGCGATTCGGAAGGTGATGTTGGTAAAGTGATATTTTTTGTCAGAATCGCTGATTGACACTGATTAAACTGATGACGCTGATTAAAAAAAGGGCAATCGCGACAGGTCGCGAAGATTGCCACGTCATTCGCCGACTGGTCGTCGAATTTCCTCGTACCATAGGCATCCCGACGGGTCGGGACAATAACCGCATATCTTAGGACGAGATTGCTTCGCTTCATCCCGATTTCATCGGCATTCCGCTCGCAATGACTGCGCGATGAACAGTGCACATCATGATATTGAAATCCAATATCATCTTTTTTTATTCATGGCTACAACAATTCTCAGAGAGAGGTCGTATCATATGATGGCTGCGGAAGGAATGGTCACCTGACGCAGCTTTGTTTGCGGGTCATCCAGCCCAAGGGGGGAGGTAAGGCAGCGTTGCTAACGATCCCCGGGGCGAGGTCCTCCACCCTCGCCACTGCAGTGCCGCTCCCTCCCCTATTTTTACTGGATTGGAAGCTCCAAGAACAGTTCACCTCCCTAGTAGCAAGAAAATCCGCCCTCAATGTGAAGGCGGATTTTTTTATGTAAAACGCGGAGGACTAACCCCGCAGTGCTGCTTAGGTTAGATAATCAATCCGAAGCGCATTCCTTTATAGACAACCACAATTTGATTACCAATCGTTCTGCTGATGCGAAAACCGAGGCGGCGAAGTTCACAGGTGTCAACCTCGTTCTTCTGCAGCAGAGCCAGCATCCCATCAGCATCAATTGCGCTGTAGGGGATTTTGTGCTGGCTTAAAACCTGTGCTGCTTCACCTTTTTGCATTGTTCCGTTTCCTGTTATTGTCGATTCTATACATTAGACGTGACGTTGATTAAAAAGGTTGCATCAGATTTTAGAAAAAAGAGCAGAAATTGATTTAATTTTAGCGTTGATGGTTTGTTTATTCGAGCAGCTTCAGCATTTCTTCCACACTGTCAGTCGGAAGCGCGCAGGTGAAATTTCGGCAGACGTAGGCTGTGGCATGGTCGTCTTTTTGCGCGAAGTCTTCAATATATGGCGCTGCCTTGGTGATCTCAACGGCTGTTTCCGGTGACTTCAAGACGACGATGGCGTGGGGTAGGTTGATTTTATTCAGAGCTTCCAGCATCGCTCTGGTATCTTCTGATTCTCTATTCCCGACAATGACGATTTCATGAGAAGCGCCAAAAGCGAATTCGAGGGCGCACATGAGCAGCGTCGCGCTGGCGGGACCTGAGGACAAGGTATTCGAGAAAGAGCTGGCGATTTGGGATGCTCTATCTACGTAGGATGTATTGGCAGTGAATTTTGCCAGGCGCAGGAGATTTAAGGCGCTGACAGAGTTACCGGAGGGGACGGCGGCATCGTAGATTTCTCTGGTGCGGACCAGCAGATTTTCAGAATCATCCGCGGTAAAGAAAAATCCGCCCTGTCGATCGTCCCAGAAATGTTCGATCTGGTAGTCGGTCAATGCGATGGCGTTTTGCAGATATGATACGTCGAAAGTCAGTTGATACAGCTCGATCAATCCCCAGGTCAGAAAGGCGTAATCGTCCAGATTTCCTGGAATGGCAGCGTCAGCGTTACGGTAACGATGCAGGAGGCTGCCATCTGGTTTACGCATGGTATTCAGCAGAAAATCGGCTGCTTTGCGGGCGCTGTTTTCGTAGTCTGAACTTTCCAGAGCGCGTCCTGCTTTGGCCTGCGCCGCGATCATCAAGCCGTTCCAGTCGGTCAGGATTTTATCATCTTTGGAGGGATGAATGCGTTGCTCGCGGTGCTTAAATAGAATCTGACGTGCAGACTCAAGCCTGGCTGATAGCTCTTTCTCGCTCATGCTTAGTTTCGCG
>JAHJDJ010000224.1 GCA_018812585.1 bacterium | reverse complement strand
CCCGATCACCCCGGAAGAAGAACTGCAGCAGATATTCACCTGTATTGCTGAAAAAGTCATTCACAAAACCTGCCACTACCGTGATTTTCGCATTATTCATCCCGATTGGAAAAATCGTCTCTCCGAGATTGAATCGACAGCGCGGCGTTTTCACGTTCCCCTTCGTCAGATTGTTAAACATAGTTTAAGCGATTTCTCGGGCGCTGTTCTACTGGATCGTTTACTGAATTTATGCAACAACAACTGGCTGCGAGTCGACCTGGTGGATCTGCTGCGTTCCCGACTGATCGCGGCGCCAGGCGAACAAGTTTCTGCCGCAATCAATCAGATGCTCGCGAAAGATACCACGTCAGGCAAGCCTGCCGCAAACTTCTGGATCAGATTATTTGCAGAAAAAGCCCTGACGGAATTGTCCTCTGAATTACAAAAATTATTCGATCTGGATCAAAGCTGCTCGGAAGAATGCAGTGGAACAGATTTCACCGTCTGGTTGAACCGTTGCCTGGATTACGTCTGTGATCGCATCCAAATCGCCGAGGAAGTTGATCACCCTGGATGGTCCTCTTTGCGAAGATTGATCGAGCAATATAGCATTTGGAATAAATCCCGGCAAAGCAGACGCAAACACTTAAGCCAATTTAATTCTATTTTACGCGCCACGAATTATCAAGAACGCCAGATTCAAGCTGATGCTGTAGAATTATGTTCAAGCACACGGGAAGATTTCGTAGCCACGAAAGTCCTGTTCTACTGCGGTTTGACGTCACGCGTTCCGGCGAAAAAGCGCATCAGCGCATTCGATAGTGAGGCGGCCGGGAGTACCTACAACAAGCAATTCCAGCTCTTTACCAGCCAGCTTGTTAATGCTGAGCGGGAGATTTACCTCTTCAGTCCACAATATGATGACGATGGCAATGAAGCAGCGCGGTCGCCCTTCCTGCAATCTTTGGCTCAGCACATTCCTGAGAGGATAACTGCAAAAGAATTACCCTCATGGCCGGTGCAGCTCTTGAATCGTAAGAGCCATGACCTCCTCCTCCTCGATACGACTCCACAGGCTGGCCAGATATCCTCCCCTGTCGCCACCTCCTACCTGAACCAATGCAATCAAACCTGGAGTGTGTCTCGACTTGAACGGGCGATGCAGTGCCCTTATCTCCATTTTGCACACGATATCCTTAAACTGGACCGCCAGGTCGATCAGGTAACCGAAGGAGCGACCCAGGCGTTGATGGGATCTCTGGCACACAAAGCGCTTGAATTATGGGTTAAGCAGCAAGACAGCGACCAGGACTTTAATCTCGAGAAATGGATTCGCAAAGAAGCCAATCTTAGCATCGGTTGGATCGAAACCCATCTTGAACTGGATCGCAGTCTGGAAGAACTGATTATCGTATTAAACGGATTCACTGCAAAGGGACCTTTGGAGATTATTACAGGATTCCGACCTGCTGAAGTGGAATATAGATTGCGCGATGCCGAAGGCAATGTCGGATTGCTGATGCAGTCACCGACGGGATCTGTTCTATGGAAGGGCCAGATAGACCGAATTGAGGAGGACACTTCAAACAGATTAATTATTATTGACTATAAATACAAGATCGCACCATCTAAGGTTGAGTTTTACGATGATTTACAGGCAGGATTAATCCCACAACTTCCCATCTATAGTTATCTGCTGCAGGAGAATCAAAAGAAAAACTGTATCGGTTGGCTGCAAATATTTCTTCGCTCTGACGATATTTATGGGTTTTATTTTTCTGAAAACATTGAAGTATCAGACAAATTCACAAAGGACGCGAAACTGCAAGCCGCTGACTCGCAAACCAAAGCAGAAATTCATGCTAAAGTATTTCAGATTGCAGAAGAGCAGCGAGAGTTAGTGACTCGTGGTAAAATAGCGCCCAAACCCAAAGATTTAGATCGTTGCGGCCCGGGCAATTGTGACTACGCTGATCTATGCCGATATCGCCAGACATGGATAAAAACACTGAGATAAAGCTGACTCAGAATCAGTCCAACGCAGTCCATCAGGATGCTGATTCGCTGGTCGTGCGCGCTGGCGCTGGCAGTGGTAAAACCACTGTTCTGGTACAGCGTTATCTCCGCCTAGCGCTGCAGGAAAATATCCCGCCTCAGCAGATATTGGCCGTCACTTTCACCGAAAAAGCCGCCGCTGAGATGATCGAGCGGATCGCACAGAAGTTCGAAGCTGCCAATCGCCCCGATCTGATCGCCAATCTGAACAGCGCCCCCAT
>JAHJDJ010000223.1 GCA_018812585.1 bacterium | reverse complement strand
TGTAGAACCAACTTTGTGGTCCCCAGGGAAGGTCATCTGTATCGAACAAGTCATCCATTGTCAAAGGTGGATCTCCTGGATCATCAGGTTCAAGATACCACGACACCAGATTCCAGCCGGTTTCCAGTTGGATGGCTTGGGAGAAGGTGTTCGCGGGCTTCGCCTGAGGCGTGAGTGGTAATAACAGCAGGAATATGCAGGCTAAGCTTTTCATTTCACCACCACCACCCTCTCTGTTACTGCGTAGGGGTCGGTCTTGTGCCGACCCGCTCCCCCTGACCCCGACAAAGCCATCCGTATAAAATACTGCCCCGAACTATACTTCGCCGCATCCCAGATGAGCGTTTTCTGCCCTGGCATTTGCATGCCTGAGACTAAAGTCGCGACTTTCTGACCGAGTAGATTATACACCGCGATCTCTGCTTTTTGCGGATAGGGGAGGTTGTAAGAAATCCAGGTGACCGGATTGGCGGGGTTGGGGCCAAGTGAAAACTGGATGCCGTGATGGGGATCTAAGCTGAGGCGGGGTTGGACAGCGGATGTATCTCCGGTGGTGTTGCGGAAAAAGCGGATACCGCCATAGGCAGAAGCGACAAACGCATCCATATCGCCATCATTGTCAATATCAGAAAAATCACAAAAATGCATATCGTTGTCGGGTAGCGGAATAAAATCGTAGTAGGGTGTACCAAACTGAGGATTCTGTGCTGTCCCAACGTTCTCGATATATGTCAGATTATTTGTAGAATCTAATTCAACTACGGCATCAAAATCCAAGTCGCCGTCAAAATCAACCATTGTAAAAATATCATATAATTCTGCCCACCCTAGGTAATTGGTTGTCGTCAGCGAGAAGTGAGGACTTTCTGGATCGCCGATATTCTCATAATAGTGAATAAAAGGATCAAAACTGTAGGAGGACACTCCCAGAATAAAATCATTGTCACCATCACCGTCCATATCGGCTAAAATTGGGTATCCCGCCATGTCGCCCGCATCAAAAGAATAGACTTCATAAAAGCTGGGATTCACTGTATCCCCATTGCTATACCAGAAATGGACGATTCCCGTCCAGCCATACACTACAACAATATCCTCACTATTATCACCGTTCAGATCCCCATAATTTACTGATGCTGCAGGAAATCCGGAACCAGTAACATTATAGCTCTGAAGTTGGAAAGCAGGCGTATTCAAAATTCCTGTATTCTTCAACCATCCAACATATCCTGAATAATAAAACAAATCGTCGTTGAAATCGAAGTTAATATCAATAATACCTGGATTAGTAATATACCCGAAATCCAAGGTCAGATAGGTTTCCGCATCCAGAGTGAATGAATAAACCTGTGTAGTTCCGGTATTACGATAAAATAGCATGTCTCCGGGGACTTCAGAATGGTCGAAATTGTCCTTCCCCACCCACAAATCATAATCTCCATCCCCATCTATGTCACAGAATTCCGGAGTGGCATATTCATCCACATCGATTCCCAGCCAGTTGTCAGAAACCAAAGTATAATCATATTGCAGTGGAGTTCCGTCATTGCGATAAAACCAGATTTTACCATTCCCATTACCGATAAACAGGTCAAGGTCATCATCTGCATCGATGTCGCAGAAGCAGGGGCTGCACCAACTACCGGGATTAATATTTTCAAAGTTGCTTGTAATCAGAGAAAATGTGAATGAAGTTGAATCTCCCACATTTTGATAATATTTTATGCCTCCGGTGTACCATACACCTGTAAACAAATCAAAATCATTATCATTGTCAATATCGGTCAGGCAGAAAGAAGTTGCATCTATGGGATTTCCAGATAGATCAAATAGCGTATCGTTCACTAAGGAAAATATCGGATAAGTTGTGCTGCCTTCATTGCTATAATATTGCATATAGATGTTTCCACAATCAAAGAACAAGTCTTCATCGCCATCCGAATCAATGTCAACAAGTTTACAAACTGACCATGCAGGTCCGATAATGTCTTGAAAATCGTCTTCAAATGATAACCATTCGGGTTGGTACATTGTCCCCGTATTTTCAAAAAACACAAGATTTCCAATTCCGTTTCCTAATAAAAGATCTCTATCTCCATCACCGTCAATATCTGAAAATTCAGGAGTTGTATGTTGATACCCACCTATCCATGGAATTGGTACATCATATCCATTCACCTCCACCGGTATGGTATTAAATTCTTGACGCCAGGTGAAAGGTTGGGCGTGAAGGAGTGAGGGGATAAGTATTAGGAGAATTACTGTGTATT
Organism: bacterium; assembly: GCA_018812585.1. Classification (GTDB taxonomy): domain Bacteria; phylum Electryoneota; class B3-LCP; order B3-LCP; family B3-LCP; genus JAHJDJ01. Next base: position 6,773 of record JAHJDJ010000223.1, on the reverse strand, counting down.
TCATGACATCCACCACTTCTCTGGGCGGTCATGCCTGTCCCTTCGGGGGACCATTCCATGACCGAAGTCAGGCGTCAGGGAGTGGTCCCTGACGCCCTTGTTCTTCTCAGTTGCGTCAGGTCTTGGACATTGACTTCAGTCGATGGGTGTGACCTGACGCTTTAATGCTAATTCTCTGGATCCCGGATCCTCGCCAGCCTACGGCTGACTTGTCCGGGATGACACGAAAACGTGTCATTTCAACAACAACATCTTACCGACATCGCTGTATCGGCCTCCGCGTTCCAGTCCTTCTGCTGTGACCCTGTAGAAATACATACCTGAAGGCAAACGGGATGCATTGTAGCGAATCTGGGCATGTCCGGCATTCTGGACGCCGTTGAATAACCGGCTCACCAGTTGTCCCTTGATATTGTAAACGTTGATCTGCACTTTCGACCTCTGCGGTAGAGCTAATGGAATGACCGTTTCGGCGTTAAATGGATTAGGATAATTTTGTCCCAAACTATAAATTTTGGGTAGTTGATTGATCTCCTGCACGCCGTATCCGAGGGAACGATGAGCGGCAAATCCTGTCCCGAATCCTGAATGAGTCGGGAAATAGGGGTTGACTTCCGGTTCGGTCGCAGCCGTCATTGGCGGCGGATTGAAAGTGATTTCACTGTTCTCAGATACATCATACCAGATGAAGGTCATCTCGCCGCCCACAAAATAGCCGTCCCTATCCGCGGGTGTGGCAATGTCGTCCATCCAAGCTGAAAACAGGATCGGATACTGACCATCGAAGGTGGTCGCTCCGACGCAGAGATCTCCATCGAAGACGCCGATCTCATCACCCACGTCCGGCGACAGATCGTTGACGATAATGGTGTCGATGATCACCGGATACGACCAGTGCGTGCGGGACTTGAACTGAAAGTGCGAACCGGATGCGATTGCCTGTGACTGCTCTTTGGGTGACGGTGGGATGTATTCAGGAACGCTCCCTTCATTTCCGAGGAACCAGGGACAATCAACCAGCGGTGTAGCGCTGTCGAATCCTAAGAAGTACCCTTTCCCGGGCTGCAGATATTCCAGAGGATAGCTGTCCCGTTCAACGTATTGCGTGAAGAAGTTGCCCGCATCATCCTTGATGATCATCAGAGGATTGCTCTGCGCCATCAGCCAATTGATGGTGTTGCTGTCTTCCACCTTGATCTGTTTGCGGATGGGATAGGAGATGAAGTACCAGAAGGTCTCCGTCGCCCAGGGATTGACCAGACCTAACTGTTCGTAGTCGTCCCAGGCATTGGAGGGGTAAATGTCATCGTCCGCTGGCGTTTCACCTTCGTACAGGGGGCGATTTGAAAATTCCCAGAAATGAGCGGCACTCTGCTCTTCGTCCAGATAGATGGGATATGCTTGGCGTAGATTCCAAATCCATTCACTTCCCATCCCCCCCTGAGATCCCCACTTAGGATAGAAAGTCTCAGTATGAGGAGAAGCATTATATGCTCCAACCTTATCTATCGGTGTCGTCTGGTTATATTGGAACCACTGCACAGGTGTTTGATTGGCAAACAGGTCATCCATATAGAGCGGTGGTGTGTTAGGATCGGGAGGCCAAATATACCAGCTCACCAGATTCCAGCCGCGTTCCAGTTGGATGGCTTGGGAGAAGGTGGAAGATTGTTGAGCATCAACGTCTTCCACGATCATTAAAACCTCATCATGGCGCAATTCATTCGCTGCAAATTCGATATGGGGAAGGTTATCCGTAATTGATATACCGCGATCGGTGTATTCACCACTGACACTATAAACTGGAAGGCGAGCGCCAGATTGTAGATTCTGGTTGTTCAGGTAGAAGTTGTTGCTGGTTTCAATAGGCGCAGTGTAGGTCCGCAGAAAATCCACTCCATCGCCTGCTGGTCCGCCCGAAAAACTAATTGTTATTCTATCTGTCGGATCAGGTTCGTCGCCAGTAAAGGGATCGTAATCATAGCTGACAAACGCCTTCCCATTATACAACTTCGCAAAGGTGTCGAAATCGCGGGAGTAATATCCCCAATCGCTGCCCAGCCAGGGGACGCTGTGTTGCCAACCATCGATTTCCACAGGAATAGTGTCAAATTCCTGCGCGAAGAGGAGGGTGGGGAAAATCAGTAATAAAATCAGGGTGCGCATGGGAGTTCTCGCTTTAATAGGATTTTATTATTGTCTGAATCACTGATTGACGCTGATTATTGGATTGCGCGGATTATTTTTCGTCGAGTGCAGGGACTCGACGACACGATGAATTGTTAGCGCTCGCGATAGCGCGCGAAGATTGTCCGTCAGTGGCCGGATTCCTTCGGAACCGCACTTCATCCCGTCCTGACGGGATTCCGTTCGCAATGACTGCGCAGCGTACATTCAATATACTCACCATTCCCCCAAATGTCAAGCAAATAATCGGCAGGGCGAAAAAAATCTCGCTGGGTAGTGAGAAAAGGCTTGCTTTTTAAGACATTTTTTACTAAATTATCTTTTAGTCTTTAATTCACAAATTGAGCCCCCGCCTCAGGCGATCTATTTCAGAGGCAAATCTTTAGTGCGACTAACTTGGGAGATGAGATGAAACGACACTGCTTACCGGTTTTGACAATCCTGGCAATATCTCTGCTTACTCTTGCTGCCAGCGCTGCAACCACAACTCATACCTACTATTTCGGCCAACCCCGTGTCGAGGCGCAGAATGGCGTCACCATGGTGGTGGTCGATGGAGCGATGACCACTGGATGCGTGGGTGCGCCGTTACTGCCGCACGCGCCGGTCAAATTGCTGCTTCCTCCGGGAGAAGAAGCGGTTTCCATCAGTTTTACCGCAGCCGATCCGGTGCTGTTGGGCGATGGCTACCTGATTTCTCACCGGATGCAGCCTTATCCGTTGTCCCTGGGCGACCGCGCCGAAATGACTCCGCGCGATGAAGGGATCTATACCGCGGATGCTCATTATCCATCCGAACTGACCGCTGATCTGCAGACGCAGTTCATGTCGGGGCATGGGATCTCCTACGCGGTGGTCTATCCGGTGACGTACAATCCGGTCACGGGTGAATTGCTTTATTATTCCTGGGTCAAGGTGACCATCGAAACCGAATCGACCCAGAAGGCGATGGAAGCTCACGGCAACATGCTGAGCCGCACGAAAGCCGCTCAGGAACGTCTGGCGGGCATGGTGCAGAATCCTGAAGTATCGACCATCTACGGCGCTCAGGCCCCGGCCGATCCCGAAGGCTTCGATCTGCTGGTCATTTCGACCACGCAGTTTGCGCCGCTCTACGAAGAGTACGTCAATTTCAAGATCCGCAGCGGTTACCTGACTGAAGTCAAGACCGTGTCTGACATTTACGCTACCTATCCCGGCGCTGACAACCAGGAAAAAATCCGCAACTGCATCATCGATTATTACACCAATCACGGCATCACTTACGTTTTCATCTGCGGTGATGACGAACATGTGCCCGACCGTCCGTTGTACTGTAATGCGGGTTACACGGATCACCTGCCGGGAGATCTGTACTATTCCGGTCTCGACGGCAACTGGAACAATGACGGTGACGGTAACTGGGGAGAGCCGGGCGAAGAGGATTTCATCGGCGAAGTTTTCGTGGGCCGCTCCTGCGCAGATACGCAGGCGGAAATCGCCAACTTCATCAACAAGTCGCTGCTCTATCAGACAGCGCCTGTAGCTGACGAATTGGAAATCGCCTTGATGACGGGTGAAGATTTAGGCTGGCCTATCTGGGCGTGGGAATACAAGGAGGAGATCCGCTTCGGGTCTTCCAATTACGGTTATACGACCGTCGGATTCCCGCCGAATTTCCAGGTGGGAACGCTTTATGAAGTGCCGGGTTACTCCTGGTCTGCCATGAGCGATCTACTGCCGCTGTTGAACATGGGTCCGAACCTGGTCAATCACCTGGGTCACGCTAATTATGATTACGTGATGCAGTTCTACACCAACCAGATCACGGACGTCAACTTCACCAACAACGGAGTCAATCACAACTTCTTCATCGGCTATTCACAGGGCTGTATGTGTGGTGGATTTGACAACGGCGATTGTATCCTAGAAGCCTTCACGACCATCGCCAATGGCGCGGTGGCGTTTATCGGTAACAGCCGTTACGGCTGGGGCGACCTGTCGACCACCAATGGTCCGTCACAGCACTTTGACCGGCAGTTCTTCGATGCCATATTCGCTGAAGATATCACCAACATCGGCTGGGCCAACCAGGACTCCAAGGAAGAGAATATCTGGTTGATTCCGGGCGATAACGTGATTCGCTGGTGTTACTACGAACTGAACGTTTTCGGTGATCCGACATTAGACATCTGGACGGCAGAGCCGGGGACTTTTTACCCCACCTACAACGCTGTAGCGCTGTTAGGTTCCCAGACTTTCCAGGTCAGCGGTGTAACCGATGGCGCGCTGGTGACCATTTCGCAGGATAACGTCATGTTAGGGCGCGGCGCAGCCAATGCCTCTGGTGTGGCGTTGGTTACTTTCGATGGTCCTTTACAGACGCTGGGGATGCTGGATATCATGGTGACTCAGCACGACATGCTTCCCTACGAAGGCGAAATTCAGGTGATACCGCCGGCCGGGCCTTATGTTATCTTCAATTCTTGTGTGGTTGAAGACGCCATTACTGGTAACGGTAACGGCCAGTTGGATTACGCTGAAAGCGTTGAGTTGACCACGACCGTGGAAAACGTCGGTGTGGAAAACGCCAGCAATGTCAATCTGACGCTGACTTGCGACGATCCTCTGGTTACGATTACTGACGGCGATGAATACTTGGGCGCCATCACGGCAGGCGCAACCAGCACGCTGAATAATGCCTTTGCCTTCGGCATCGCGCCGGAAGTTGAAGACGACTACGGCGTGCAGTTCATGCTGACTGCTGCCGACGGCGTCAACACCTGGGAAAGTTACTTCGTCATCGTGGCTCATGCACCAGTGGGCGCTTATGTGAGCAATTATATCCTGGATCCGTTAGGCAACAACAACCACAATCTCGATCCGGGAGAAGAGGGTGATATAGAAGTAACAGTCATGAACGACGGTTCATGCTTTGTGGATGATCTGACGATCACCCTGTCAACCACTGATCCGTATGTCACGCCAGCCTGGGACTTTGCGGCTCTAGGTACTCTGCTTCCGGGAGAACAGGGTACAGGTACTCTGGCAATCGCTGCGTCAGCTTCCTGCCCGCAGGAGCATGTGGCGACCATTACGGTCAATTTTACAGGATCGAATGGTTTCACCGACACGGATGATTTCCAGCTTACCGTCGGTGACATTCTCTACAATCCCACCGGTCCCGATGCCTATGGCTATACCGCCTACGATCCGTTTGACGCTCCGGAAATGCCGGTGTACGACTGGATCGAAATTTGTGCTGACTCTGGTGGTTTGGGTACGCAACTGGCGTTTACCCTGGATGACCAGGTTCTGTTGAATCTTCTGCCCTTCTCCTTCCAATATTACGGCATCGACTACGACACGCTGTCGGTAGGCGCCAATGGCTGGATTGCCCCGGGAAGAATCACGGAAGATGATTACAGCAACAGCGGTATTCCCAACAGCGATGGCCCTGAACGGATGATCGCGCCGTATTGGGAAGATCTGTCCCCGCAACGCCCGGAATCCGGCGGCGTCTGGACCTGGTATGACGCAGCCAATCATCTGTATATCGTGGAATGGAACCATGTCGAACAGTACGCTCCGACCGGCTCCTTCGAAACCTTCCAGGTGATTCTCTATGATCCGGCTTACCACCAGACCAACACCGGTGACGGCCGCATCAAATTCCAGTACAAGGATATGTCCGGCACAGCACAAACCGAAGGCACTATCGGTATCGAAAATCATGCTGAAACGGTCGGTTTGCAGATTCTGTACGATGGAGCTTACGATCAGTATGTCCACGCTATGGAAGACGGATACGCACTGTTGTTCTCCACCATGACCTTCGCTCCGCAGATTTCAGTCGATCTGACTTACGTCAGCGGTTCTCCAATTCCGGTGGGTGGCGGCAACCTCTACTTCGAGGTGTTTGTCGACAACTACGGCACAGTTGCCTTGAACTTCGACGCCTGGCTGGATGTTTCCTACGAAGGCGGCGCGCCGACCACCGTCGTACAGCGCAGTTTCACCAGTTTCCAGGCTGGCTGGCAGATTAACCGTCCGGATATGTTCTTCCCGGTCCCGGCAGCCTACGCTGGCGGCAACTATGCGATGCTTGGCCGTCTCGGAAGCTATCCCGGCGATGTCTGGGTGGAAGACAGTTTCGCCTGGTCGAAGGACGGCGCAACATCCGGCGAATTCGTGCCGTTTGTGCCGCAGGCATTCTATCCCAATCCGTTTGACCGCATCACCACAGGCGGTGAGGGTGAACTGACTCAGGCTCTGCCAGAGGAGTACTCTCTGGGGCAGAACTACCCCAACCCGTTCAACCCGTCAACGACGATCAACTTCAGTCTGCCTGAAGCGCAGCATGTCAAACTGACCGTCTTCAACGTCAACGGACAGGTAGTAGCTTCGCTGGTGGACGGCATGCGAGACGCGGCTCAGTACGAAGTAACCTGGGATGCGTCGGACGTTGCTTCCGGCCTCTACTTCTACCAACTGGAGGCGGGCGATTTCAGCAGTGTTAAGAAGATGGTTTTGGTCAAGTAGCTGTTGGCTTTTAGCTATTGGCTATTGGCTATTGGCTCCTGTAGGGGCGAGGCATCCCGACGGAT
>JAHJDJ010000222.1 GCA_018812585.1 bacterium | reverse complement strand
TCCGGGTGATAAGGTCGGAGTGCCGGACCCGGGTTATCCGGTCTATGGCCAGGCCGGAGCGATTCTGAACGATGCAGAGAGCGTTGCGTTACCCTTGATCCCGGAAAAAGGATTTGTGCCAGACCTGAATAACGCGGCAGGATGCAAGCTGCTTTTCTTGAACTACCCCAATAACCCTACGGGCGCAACCGCTCCAGATAGCTTTTTCAAAGAAGTTGCCGAATTCGTGGAGAAGAATCCTGAAACGATCGTCGCACACGATGCCGCCTATTCCGAAATGGCATTCGGTGATTATCATGCGCCATCGTTACTGCAGGAAACCCGCCGCGTTATCGAGTTCCATTCGATGTCCAAGCTGTTCAATGCCACCGGGTATCGCATCGGATTTGCCGCAGGACGTCCCGAATTGATTCAAGCATTGGCGGCCACCAAATCTCAATTGGATTCCGGCGCGCCGGTTTTCATTCAGAGGGCGATGGCGGATGGTCTGCGTAAGTATGACGGTATGATTCCTCCATTAGAAGTGCGGCAGAATCTCCTCGAATACCAACGAAGACGAGAATTAGTGGAAGCATCCTTAAGTCAGATGAATCTTGAAGTCCTGAAATCAAATGCTACGTTCTATGTCTGGGCTAAGGTCGGTGAGTATGAAACCAGTTTTATTGAAAATGCGCTGGAAAAGGGCGTAATCCTGACGCCGGGTCGAGGTTTTGGCGCCAGTGGAAGCGGCTATATTCGGGTCGCAGTGTGTCAATCCTACGATAGAATCCAAGAAGCGATGCAGAGACTTATGGGATAAAAGTGGTGACAAAATCAGGAATTCCTTTGAACTGTCATTGCGAGGAACAAAGTGACGAAGCAATCTCATCCAATCAAAGAAATCCCTTTTATTAAATGAGATCACGTCACACCTGCGAGGCTCGTGACAACCGCATTACCAAATTGAAAAGCCTGGATAGACCACCATCCAGACTTTTCTCTGCTAATCACTTCCAGTGTAAAGAGGATTTTTACTTGGTCTTCAACTCAGGTAAATCTTCGCGATAAGGCGTCAACGGCCAATCGTCAAAAGTCATCCTGCTGTTAATCAACCCCGGTGATTTAACCTGATCGAAGACAGGTACCGGTGTATCATAACGCACCGGGAAAATCGGCAGGATATCCAGAATCGGCTGAAAGTATCCCGGTAGAATCGTTATGGATACCGGAGCCTTAACGTCCCCCAGCGGCTTCGCAGCAGCGACGCCGGCAAATGTTGAACATAGCGCTATTCCAGCGATGATAAGTATAGTAAGAATCTTCATGAGAACCTCCCAGGTATAATCTATGTTTAATGAACCTCTGCACCTGGTATCTGCAATTCCCATGCCATTGTTATTAATACTTGTATATATTATACTTACATTAGATTGAGACAAGTATGAATGAGGCTCTCTGATCTGCGTAATCAAACTCCGAACCGGATTATTTCAGCAATACGCTACTGCGAACGAGCTTGAAGATAGGGCAGGTTTAGACAGTCTTACGGGGTCTCGGGTGGTTGGGCGTGAATGAAGATGTGATCTAATTCCGGTATCGCTTTATGAATGGAACGCTCTAATTCAGTAGTTGCCTGGTGCACTTCCGTAATCGTCTTATCAATATAGAATCGGCACTGGATATTCACGTTGACCGAATCGCCTCTGCGGTTAAGCGAAACAATACGGCAATCCTTACATTCATCCGACAACTTGCAGACCTGGTAAATTTTATCTGCTAATTCAGAGCCTTCCAGCGGCAGCTCTTCACAGCCGAAGTTACTGAAATCTTCCAGATGAATCTGGATATGCTTGATCTCGCTGAATTGCTGCTTGATTTCATCCTTAAGCCGGGCAACCTGTTGATGAGCTTCGCTGAAGCGCAGATGGCCGTCCATTTCAAGGTGGAGTTCGACTGCCAGACCCGCGCCTGCTTCTGTGAAGCTGAGGTGATGCGCCCGCAATCCCACGCTCTGAATGAAACTGATAATTCCCATTTCCAGCGATTCATTCGGGGCGCTGCGCGGATTTGTATGCACGATGACGTCCAGCCCGCGGATCTGAGATGATAAGGTCTGCTCTAACTCTCTTGTGCGTTCATGAGCTTCATTGAACGTCATGGTCCGGTCGACACCAACCCGCAGGTCTGCGAAAACGGTCGATCCTGATCGGCGCAAGCGCAGTTTATCTATTGAAACGATGCCTTCAACTGAATGAACAACCTGTCGAATCTTTTCGATATACTCCTCGGGGACACGGTCGATCAAAATACTCATATTCTTCCACCCCAGCCTGACAGATAGAATGCCCACCCAAAGCGCCACACAGATCGCGGCTACAGCATCCGCCCATTTATATCCCAATGATACAGCAGTCAATCCAATGATAACCAACACTGAACTGATGATGTCTGATAAAAAGTGTATCGCATCAGCTTCCAAAGCCTGGGATTGGTACTTATCGGCCGTTCGCTTCAATGCTCTATAACGATAGAAATCGACAACGATAGCGACGATCATCACCAGGAAGCTGTAAATGTTGATATTAGGAGCAGGCGCAGAAGCAAGCAATCGGTTGAAAGCTTCCCACAGAATCCAGAAGCAAGTAACCAGCAGAAGGAGCGCTTCAAACAACGCTGACAAACTTTCGATCTTCCCGTGACCATAGTGGTGAGTTTTATCCGGCGGACGGTCCGCTGCCCGCACCGAAAGAGCGGTAATCAGAGATGCAACCAGATCTAATCCGGAATGTACGGCATCTGCAAGAATAGCCAACGATCCGGTCAGAAAACCAACAACCGCCTTTAGAGAGGTTAAAAATAGAGCCGCCCCGACAGAAATTAGAGCGACTCTGATTTTTTCGTATGTATGCGTGGATTTTTCAGTCGGAGATGAGGAATTTACAGAAAGTTCTCTTCCCATTCAGGGTCCTCTAAAGTCAATTCTTCACCGTCAATTTCATCTGCGAACAACATAGGATTGGCATAAGAAATCCAATCCATGTAATCCTCCTTGCAGGAAAATTTGGTCAGGAATTGGTAGACTGATCCTTCGTCGAAGTCTATGACCTCAGGTGGAATC
>JAHJDJ010000221.1 GCA_018812585.1 bacterium | reverse complement strand
TTGCCCCGAAATCGTTGGGCGTTAATTTCTCGCAGTATATCACTGAGACAACGGTTCCTTTCTTTAAAAATGCTCTATTTAATTTTGGCATATTTTACGTGCCCATGATCATCTTTATCGTCACCGCTACATCGAACGGAGTCAACCTGACAGACGGCCTTGATGGTCTGGCTATCGGTGTGGTCGGGATCGCGGCCACCGCATTTGGTTTGATCGCTTATGTTTCTGGACATATCCAGTTCAGCGGCTACCTGAATATCATCTACTTGGAAGGTTGCGGAGAATTGGCCGTCTTCTGCTCCGCTCTAATGGGGGCAGCATTAGGATTTCTCTGGTTCAATGCGCATCCCGCGCAGATTTTCATGGGTGATACCGGCAGTCTGGCGCTGGGGGGCGCTATCGGCACGTTGGCCATCCTCATAAAGAAAGAATTCCTGCTGGTGATCATAGGTGGTATCTTTGTTATAGAAGCTCTGTCGGTCATTATCCAGACAGGCTACTTCAAATATACACGCAAACGGTTCGGTGAAGGTCGACGGGTATTCAGAATGGCTCCTATTCACCATCATTTTGAACAGATCGGCTGGCCGGAATCCAAAATAGTGGTGCGTTTCTGGATTATCCAAATTCTGCTGATACTGATATCTTTGACAACCTTTAAAATACGCTAAGCGACGTTATGCTATCGCCGTCTGATATTCTGGGATGGGTTGAACTACCACCCAATTTAAGAGGAATGCGGGTCAGCATCCTGGGGATGGCCAGAACCGGCGTGTCCGCTGCCAAACTGTTGCATCAAGCTGGCTGCCAGGTAACCGTCAGTGACAGCGGCCGCAATGCTGAGCTGGAAAAGCATGCTGCTGAATTGGCGTCTTTGGGTATCAGAACGGAGCTGGGCGGTCATTCAGAGAATCTGCTTGACTGCGACTTTCTGCTGCGCAGCCCAGGTATTCCGTGGACCGCGCCAATCCTGCGGCAAGCCGTTGAAAATAAGGTTACAGTTCTTTCAGAAATAGAAGTAGCATCCTGGTTTTGTCAGGCGAAAATCATCGCAGTCACCGGCAGTAATGGCAAGACTACGACCGTAAACTGGATCGGTGATCTCGTTGAACGGGCAGGATTGAGCGGCGCGGTCTGCGGAAACGTGGGGACACCTTTTTCTGATGTCGCGCCAACGTTGAGCTCCGCAGAGTTCGCCATCGTAGAAGTGTCCAGCTTCCAACTGGAAAATATCGTCCGCTTCAGACCGCAAGTGGCGATCATAACCAATTTTTCACCGGATCACCTGGATCGATATGACTCTTACGATGACTACATGGATGCCAAATGCCGCATTTTTGCGAACCAGACGAAACAAGAGACCTTGATTTACAATCGCTGTGACGCTGAAGTTCTTAATCGAGTCCCAAAAGCAGCAAGTCGTTTATTTCCATTTGGGTTGGATGAACCCTCAGGTGATGCCGCAGGCATCATTGAATCAGATGTTGTAATCAATAAGAGCGGGAAGACCATGACAATTATTAACAAGAGAAACCTTAGTTTACCCGGAAAGCACAACCTGGAAAACGCGCTGGCAGTGGCCGCCACTTCTATCGACTTAGGGTTTCCACATGAGGCTCTGGTGTCCTCCTTGAAGTCCTTCAGAGGCGTCGCACATCGCATCGAACAGGTCTGTGAATATCGCGGCGTGTTGTTCGTCAACGATTCGAAGGCGACGAATATGGCTTCCGGTCTGGTCGCCTTAGCCAGTTTCACACGTCCCATAATTCTCCTGGCTGGCGGCAGAGACAAGGGCAGCGATTTCGCTTCAATAGTGCCCCAGGTTGCTAAAAAAGTCAAACAAGCGATACTTTTCGGTGAAGCCGGTCCGACTCTCGAAAAAGGTTGGAAAGGAAAAGTGAATGTCAGGCGTGTCACATCTTTGCGCCAGGCAGTAGATATGGCTTATTCACTGGCGGACGAAGGCGACGTCGTACTGTTATCGCCCATGTGCGCTTCATTCGATGAATTCACAAACTACGAAGAACGCGGTCGAGTTTTCAAACAGCAAATATTCCAGAAATGCCTCGAAAAGTGAAGAAACAGAATCAGGTTGTCGGATTCAATTTCGATGAACCGGTCAATCCCTATGGCGACCGCCTCTTCTTAATGGCAGTCATCGGATTGCTTGCCTGGGGCCTCCTGATGGTTTTCAGTTCCTCCTTCGTGATGGCATTTGAAACCTATCGGGATCCCTATTTCTTTCTACGGCAGCATTTATTACGGTTGGGTATCGGTGTACTCCTGCTGATTTTTGCCTTTAAAATCGATTACCGTCGTTTTCAGTTTTTCAGCTTAATCGCTCTTTTTATCGGGTTAGCAGTTCTGGTAATTGTGCTGTTCAATGGAGCCAGCGTCCATCGCTGGTTGACGATCGGGGGAATTCGCTTTCAGCCTTCTGAGTTCGCGCGCATCGCGCTAATCCTCTATCTCGCGAATTGGTGCGCCAGAAATGCCTCACGTCTGAAAGAGTCCTTCACCGGTTTTCTGATTCCTTTGTCCTGGGTAATCACTTTCACTGCTTTGGTCATGGTTGAACCCAGCTACTCAGCGGGGCTGATGCTATTGATCTCCGGGTTGATCATTTTAATCCTCGCAGGAGCAAAATGGTGGCACCTTGTGGTTGCTGGGCTGCCGGTCATTCCCGCGGGAGCGCTGCTGGCCATCGCACAACCTTATCGGGTGAAGCGACTCTTAAGTTTCATGGATCCCCATGCAGATCCTCTGGGCAGTAACTATCAGGCGATCCAATCCGAAATTGCAGTGGGCAGCGGTCAGCTATGGGGAATAGGATTCGGGATGAGCGGTCAGAAATCTGATTTTCTGCCCGAAGCGCACTGCGATTTTATCTTTTCAATTCTCTGTGAAGAGCGCGGCTTTATTGGCGCGGCAATTGTGATCTTGCTGTTTATCCTGTTTTTGTGGCGGGGCATTCGCATCGCCATGCGAGCGCCGGATCAATTCGGGTTTCTTCTGGCAGGTGGTTTGACGGTATCGGTTACCCTCTTTGCCTTTGTCAACATCGCGGTTACTGTGGGACTTCTACCCGTCACCGGGCTGCCTTTGCCCTTTATTTCTTATGGCGGCAGCGCGTTAGTTGCTAATCTAATCGCCTGCGGACTGATCCTGAATGTGTCACGGTTTGCGATCCCACCGGGGAGGCGTTGATGGCCGCTCGCGTGCTGATTGCCGGTGGAGGCACCGGGGGGCATTTGTACCCCGGATTGGCGGTTGCCGAGGTGCTGCGTCAATGCGGCGCTGAAGTGCTGTTTGTGGGGACTAAAAACGGCGTTGAAGCCAAAATAGTCCCGCAGCATGATTTTGATATCGAATTTTTGTGGTTATCTGGTTTTCATCGGCGCAAAGTTCTTTCTAATCTGCTCTTCCCGTTCAAGGTCGTTACGTCATTGGCGCAGTCCTGGAATATCATAAGCCGGTTTAATCCCCGGGCCGCTCTGGGAACGGGAGGCTATGTCTGCGGCCCGATCTTACGCATGGCGTCACTGCGGAGAATCCCCATTTTCCTGCAGGAACAGAACAGCTATCCCGGCGTGACGACCCGTCTGCTGGCAAGATCAGCGACCCGCGTCTTTCTGAATTTTCAAGAAGCGGCGCGGCATCTGCCGGAAGCCATCAACTGGATGCATATCGGTAATCCCGTGCGAACGGAATTTAAGCAGATTGACAGAGCCGCGGCAGTCCAAAAATGGGAATTGAATAGTGAGCTGCAGACACTCCTGGTGTTTGGCGGTTCACAAGGAGCGATCAGCATTAATAATGCTATCGCTGAAAAACTGGCTGATCTTTCTAAAATCTGCAATCTTATCTGGAGTAGAGGTTATCAAGACCAAACCGAGCCTGAGGGTTGGGAAGGACCCGGTAAACTGATTGCGCGTCCTTATATCGATGATATGCCCTCCGCGTATGGCGCAGCCGATCTGGCGATTTGCCGCAGCGGCGCGATGACGTTATCAGAATTGCAGGTATCACAGGTGCCGGCCCTGCTGATTCCCTATCCTTATGCCGCGGGTGATCATCAAAGGTATAACGCTGAAGTTTATGCCAGCAACGGCGGAGCGGAAGTCTTACTCCATAAGGAATTGAATACTGCAATACTATATGATAAAATTTTAACTCTACTGCAGGATACGCAAAAATTAGCAGCCATGAAAGATGCATTAGGTACTATGCCCAGACAAAATGCCGCAGAACTGATAGCAGACGAGTTGATAAGAACCTGTAATCTGGAAGCTTAAACCTTTGTTTTTTAGACTGAAAAATATTCACATGATCGGCATTGGCGGCATCGGCATGTCCGGGATCGCAGAAGTGCTCATGAATCAAGGATTTCGTTTGACCGGTTCGGATCTGAACGACTCTGAGCTGATAGAGCGGCTGCGAGGTCTCGGCGCGGAAATCCACCGCGGGCATCAGACAGCAAACGTGGAAGGCGCTGAATTAGTCGTCTATTCTTCAGCCGTCAAATCCGATAATGTTGAATTGGTCGCCGCTCGCAAGTCAGGCATCCCCACCATTCGCAGAGCCGAGATGCTGGGTGAATTGATGCGCATGAAATACGGCATCGCGGTCGCAGGAACTCACGGTAAAACCACGACGACTTCCATGATTGCCGCAGTGATGACTGAAGCTGAGATGGACCCGACCTTCATTATTGGAGGCAAGGTAACATCTCTGGCAACCAACGCACGCTTAGGATCAGGTGAGTTTCTGGTGGCTGAAGCCGATGAATATGATCGCTCATTTCTGCGCTTAACGCCAGCTATTGCCGTGATTACGACACTGGAAACGGAACATCTTGATACCTACGGGAATCTGGCTGAAATTCGTAAAGCCTTCCTGCAATTTGCAGATCGGGTGCCGTTTTATGGGTCAATTGTTCTTTGTCTGGATGAGCCCTCAGTGGCTTCCCTGATTCCCGACATACGCTGTCCGATATTGACCTATGGTCTGGATAAAAAAGCCGATATTATGGCCGAGAATCCAGTCTTCGAGGGTTTAACCTCGAAATTCGACGTGACGGTTCGCGGTGCAAAACGCGGCTCTGTGACTTTGAACCAACCAGGCTTACATAATGTAAAAAACGCGCTCGCTGCGATCGGCGTCGCCGAAGAGCTGAAAATAAACTTTAAGGCGATAAAGAAGGCTTTAGCCAGTTTCCGCGGCGTTGAGAGACGCTTTGAAATCAAAGGAGAAGCAGGCGGTGTGCTGGTTGTCGATGATTACGCACATCATCCGACTGAAGTAGAAGCGACATTGAAGGCAGCTCGTAATGGGTGGAAGCGTCGCATTGTGGCTGTCTTTCAGCCGCATCTCTTCACCAGAACGCGGGACTTTGCAGATGATTTTGGATCTGCCCTGGCGCTTGCCGACGTGATTGTTATAACCGGTATCTATCCCGCTCGGGAAGAGCCCTTAGAAGGCGTCACGGGACAGTTGATTGCCGACGCGGCGGTCAAAGCCGGTCACCGAAATATCTATTACATTGCTGATCTTCAGGATGTAGTCCCGGCGCTTCAAAAGCTTATCCGGCCTGAAGACATGGTGATAACCCTGGGCGCTGGCAGCATCTGGAAAATCTGCAATGAGCTGTTTTCCGCGCTGAGTGGAGGCGATACATCGTGAAACTGCCTCCCTTCATTCGGCGGGCAGTTCCACTGGCGCCGCTGACAGCCTATCAGATCGGAGGTCCGGCACAGTACTATACAGCTCCCGAAGACCGAGATAATCTGCTTAAAGCGCTGCATTGGGCCGAAAATGAGAAGGTCGAAACCTTCATTTTAGGAGCTGGCACAAATCTGCTGGTGTCGGATCGCGGATTCGATGGACTTATCGTTCATTTACATAAATTTCTGGATCAAGTCAAGGTCGATGAATCGTCAGGCGTCTGGACGGCCGGCGCTGGGGTTAAACTGACTCCTTTTGTCCGCCAGACCGCACAGGCAGGTTTTGCCGGCGTCGAAGCGTTGATCGGAATCCCAGGAACGCTGGGGGGCGCCTTGAAGATGAACGCAGGCGCCTTTTCACAGGAGATCAGTAACACCCTGCTTTCCCTGGAGATAATCGACGAAAATCAGTCTATCGAATCTATGAAACCTGAAGATGTCGGATTTGATTACCGCCTGGCCCCAGGTCTGGACAACAAAATAGTGATCAGCGCAGCGTTTCAGTTGCAGCAGGATGATGCAGAAAAACTAATGCAGCATGTCCGAGAAATTACTGCTTTACGGCGCAATAGGCAGCCTTTACAGTGGCCCTCCTGCGGATCGGTATTCAAACGCCCGGAAGCTGATTTCGCGGGGCGCTTGATTGAAGCGGCCAAGCTGAAGGGTTATACCGTCGGGCAAGCGCAGATCCCGGAGAAGCACGCGAATTTTATTATCAACCTCGGTGGTGCGAAGGCGGGGGATGTATTAAGTATTATAAAAACTGTGAAACAGCGTGTCTTCGAACTATCAGGGATATCTCTTAAAAGGGAAGTCATCTTAATCGGTTTCACGGATGAGGAATTAATTGGCTCCTGATCAAAACAGTAAGAAGCAGAAACCCCGCAAGCGGGAGATCGTTCGCCGTCGGCGGCGGTTGATGGGCAGTATCTTAATTGCCTTAGTTCTGACGACCGTTCTGGTGATCGGCAGCTATCAGGTTCGTCCACATCTCTGGAGCTGGCTCAGTTGTAGAGAATCCTTAATGGTGCATGAGGTTTGCCTTGAAGGCGTTCACTTTACCACTGAGGATGACTTGGTGAAGCTGATCCCCGACGTAATTAATAAGAATCAATTTAAAATAAATTTAGCTCAGATTGAATCTTCAGTGGAACGGCATCCCTGGGTTAAAGACACAGAGGTTTACCGCAGGTTACCTGATAAACTGGTTGTTGTTATCCATGAAAAACTTCCCGTTGCTTTGATAAACGGCGAGGAACTCTGGGCGATGGATAGCGCGGGGTCCTTACTGCCCCTGAGCTTATGGCGTGGGTCCTTGAACCTGCCGCTGGTAACCCGCAAATTGCGGATCCCTGAAAGAGCGGGTGAAACCGTGAACGATGAGGTTCTGCTCGGTGCCTTGCAATACCTGGATCGATTGAAATATCGGCTGCCAGCTCTTTGGGACGTCATTTCCGAAGTAACCTGGAGCCCAGAAGGGCTGATTACCCTGCATGCAGCCAAAAGCAAGACCCGCATTATCTTAGGGTCGGAACCGAATTGGAAACAAACGCTGAAGCTATATTCTTTTTTCCTGTACGAAGGCGGCGAGTCGGGTATTCAGGACATAAAGTCCATCGATTTGCGCTTTACAGATCAAGTCATCGTAAAAAGACACCAGAGCTGAGGCAGCGCCTGGTTAACACCATAATCAAGAGGCGGACATGGGTGGCAGAAAAAGAGTGTCAGGCGAAAAAGATCAGGATGTCTTAGTCGGACTGGATCTGGGCACATCCAATACGACAGTGATTATTGCTGAGCGCGTCGATTCGAAGCTGAATGTGATCGGTATGGGCGCCAGTCCTTCAGTAGGGATGAAACACGGAGTTGTAGTCAACATTGAACAGACCGTTGACAGCATTATTTCCGCCATAGAAGAAGCCGAACGCATGGCAGACGTCAGCGTAGAATCTGTCTATGCCGTCATCTCCGGCGATCACATCAGGTCGATCAACTCCAAAGGCATGATCGCCGTCGGCAGATCTAACAACGGCACCGGCAATAAAATCGGACACGAAGATATTCAGCGTGTCATCGAAACTGCCCAGACCATCCAGTTCCCGGCAGACCGTGAAGTGCTGCACGTCATTCCTCAGGATTTCCTCGTCGATAACCGCGAAGGATTCAAAGATCCGGTGGGCATCGTTGGTTTGCGCCTCGAAGCCAACGTCCACATCGTCACTGCAGCCGTCGCCGCGGTACAAACCATCATGTACTGCCTGCAGGAAGTTAAGATCCAGCCGATTGAACTGGTGTTGCAATCATTGGCTGCCAGTCTTGCTGTACTGACGGAAGATGAACGAGAATTGGGAGTCGTTGTCGTCGATATCGGTGGCGGCACCACGGATATCGCAGTATATCACGAAGGCGCCATCCGGCATACGTCTGTAGTTCCGCTGGGCGGTGAAAGCGTCACCCGCGATCTGGCGCATGGCTTGCGTATCCCAAGATCTGAAGCAGAAGCTCTGAAACTGGAACATGGCTGCGCACATCCATCGCAGATCAGCAGCAATGAGCCTCTGGTTCTTTCCGGCAGCGATGATCGCCCGGACCGGCATGTCACCAAAGATATCATCTATTCTATCATTCAGCCGCGCATGGAAGAGATCTATGAATTGGTTATCAGAGATCTGCGACAAGCGGAATTCATGCAGAAATTAACCGCGGGAGTGGTTTTAACTGGTGGAGCCTCATTGATTCCCGGAGCCGTTGATCTGGCCGAAGAAATATTTGCCTTGCCTGCCAGATTAGGCAAACCCAAAGGGCTGGGGCGTTTGAGCGAAGTCGCAGACTCACCGGCCCATGCTACCGCTGCGGGTATTGTGCTGCACGGAGCGCGTCAGCAGGACGCTGAAATTCGGGGGTTGCGGGCGCCGCGCAAAAGGCGCAAGGCGATGCGTATGGGCAATACAAAATTCGATAATTTCAGAAAAATCTTAGCGGATTTCTTCTAATACATATCAGAAAAAAATGGCTATATAAAGGAATGGAGCGGACATGGAGGAACTGAGAATAAGATTTGGCGACGATGACAAAAAATCCGCCCGGATCAAAGTCATCGGCATAGGCGGCGCAGGGAACAACGCCGTCAACGGCATGATCTCCTCGAATTTGCAGGGCGTGGAATTTATTGCCATTAACACCGACGTCCAATCGCTGGATATGTCGAAAGCTGGCCGCTTACTGCATATCGGTAAAACAGCCCTTGGCGCTGGAGCTGATCCGGAAGTTGGACGCCAGGCGATGGAAGAAGACAGAGACAAACTCTATGACTTCTTGATGGATACCGATATGGTCTTCATCGCGGCAGGAATGGGAGGCGGCACAGGAACCGGTGCTTCTCCCGTGGTGGCCCAGGTTGCTCGTGACATGGGTATCTTGACGGTTGCCGTGGTAACCAAGCCGTTTCTTTTCGAAGGGCGCCAGAGAATGATGCGCGCCGAGGAAGGACTCAACAGCCTTAAAGAGCATGTCGATACCCTGATCTTAATCCCTAATCAGCGGTTAGTCACAATCATTGAAAAAGGGACGCCGCTGCCTGAAGCCTTTTCCAAGGCAGATGAAGTGCTTTTACAGGCGACCCGCGGTATCAGTGATCTGATTATGGTGCCGGGCTTGATCAATCTCGATTTCGCGGATGTAAAAACAGTCATGTCGCAAGGTGGTGATGCACTCATGGGTGTCGGTGTGGCATACGGGGACAACCGTGCCATCGAAGCAGCCCAACACGCCATCGCCTCTCCCTTCATGGAAGACGTCAGTATCAAGGGAGCCAAGGCGGTTCTCGCCAATATCAGCGGAAACCTCAGCTTCGATGATTACAATGAAGCGTCCAACGTAGTCTATGATGCTGTCGGAGATGACGCTAATATTTTCGTCGGCGCTGTCATCGATCAGACCATGGAAGATGAAGTCCGGGTCACTGTCATCGCAACCGGATTCAATCACCACGAAGAGGAAAAAAAGAGGGATTTCAATCAGGAATATAAGCCTTTAGATGAAAACAACCGTCGGGTTGCTTATCGTCCTCAGAGGTTAGTGACAGAACGGCCCACAGTGCAGATTCCATCGCTGAAGGCTGAAGGGATGAATGCGACGACCAGCGCAAAAAAGCTCTCTATCGAGAGACCGGCAGTCAGCCCCATCAACCTGGATGATCATAACATCCCGGCTTTTTTGAGAAAGCAGATGGATTAATCAAGCTAACGATAACTCTACTCAGTTGGCTTGAAGCACGTATCATTATTTATACGAATTTCAAATGATGTGATCCGTTCCCGAAAAGATAAAAGAAAAAGCAATCATTCCCCTGCTGTTGAGCGCAAGCTCCGGAAGGTCAGGCTGTCGAGGAAACAGACTCATGCGGTCATCCTTTTTCCCGCGCCATTTCCGAACGCCATAGCCAACTTAGGCTTCCTGACTATCTGGGATCGCCTGAATACAGCAGGGGATTTTTTATGCGATCGGGCCGTCTGGGATCCGCGTCATCCCAGTGAACCCGAGGGCATCGAAACCGGTTTGCCCCTATCCGCTTTTCCCTTGATCTTCATATCTTCCAGCACTGAACTAGACCTCCCTGCTGTTATCGATGCCTTGATCGCTTCCGGCATTGAACCTGAAGCAGGTTCACGTCAGGGCAGACCCCTGATCGTCGCTGGTGGTATCACGTTGACATTGAATCCTGCCCCCTGGGCCCCTCTGTTGGACCTGGCAATACTGGGCGAAGGCGAAGATGCTATTCTCCCCTGGATAAGCCTTTATGCTGACTGGCAAAAACAATCCGGCAGCCGTCCAGAGTTACTGCAAGCCAGTTCAGCCCTTCCTTTTCTATGGATTCCGGATCAAGAGGATCGCATGGTTACACCCGCCCGGTATGAATCTTTCACTGAGCATCCTGCATTTTCCACGGTAGTTCATCCCGACGGCCATTTCGGTGACTGTTTTCTGATCGAAACCACGCGCGGCTGCCCGCGACGCTGTAAGTTCTGCGCGGCCTGCGCAGCCTTCTCAGCGCGCTTTGCTTCGGCTGACGCCATTATTAATACTATCGATTCGACCCATTGCCTTACGGCTCCGAAAGTGGGTTTGGTCGGAGCCGCGGTCGGTGATCATCCCAGATTGAAGCAGATCGTCGCGCATGTTCTTTTGAGTGGCAAAGAAATTACACTGTCTTCCCTGCGCATTGAAAGCACCGATGCTGAGCTTCTGGATCTGTTGACAGAAGGAGGTTTCAGATCATTGACTATCGCTCCTGAAGCCGGCAGTGAAGGTGAAAGATTCAAATTAGGTAAAAAGGCGACCGACGCTGACATTTTGAAGCTCGCTCAAATCGCCGCGGAAAAAGGCATTAATCACCTGCGCATGTATTTTCTGATAGGATTGCCGGAAGCGGAACCAGCCGATTCCATCGCCAGATTAATAACCTGGCTGCGGAAAGAAACTCCAAGCTCGCTGTTCCTGGACTTAAGCGTCGCATCGTTTATCCCAAAACCTTTTACCCCTTGGGAAGGAGAGCCCTTCGCTGGGATTCCAACCCTTGATCATGTAAAAAAACAGATAAAGGATGCCATCAAGCCGCTTTCTCGCGTGGACGTTCGTTTTGAATCGACGCGCATGGAACAGATTGCTGTCCTGCTGTCGCGCGGCGACCGCCGTATCGGCGAAGTTTTAATTGCCGCTAAAAAATCATCCCGCTCGTTCAATCAGCAGATTCGTCTGGATAATCTGGACCTAACTCCCTATTTAGCTCCTGCAGATACCGACTACATCCTGCCCTGGAAAGTCATTCATCCGCACGATTAACATCCTTTATAACAGAAATTTGCTTTTTTTCTGTTTTAGCATTGCAAAATCGTGATTTCTCCCGTATATTATGCCAGGCAAGGGATAAAAATATAGGGTTAATTATGTCCGCAAACTTGAACCGCCTGCTGTGTCTGTTTTTTGCAGTAGTTGCTTTTACGGGGATTAGCGTTGCAGTACAGTCCGAAGCCAACCTCAAGAAAGTTACGGCTGATCTGTCACTTATCCAGAATCCCATCGCTTATCCTCTGACGTCACAAGATTTAGCCGTCATTCCTGCCGGATCCGATTGGCGCGGTGTGCGATCTAATGGGCCAGACGTCAGTTTCATCGCAGCCGGCAATCCGGTAAAGCTGAGTGCATCACTTGATGACCCGGCTTCGGCTGAGAATATCGCCATCAACCTGGCACGGGAAATCACCAACGGTTGGCTGAACGACAATCGATTGGGATTCATCCCCTCGAATACACAGAAATTAAAGAATCTCTGGGTTGTCAATCTCCAGCAAACTTATGGTGGCATTCCAGTCTATGGCGCTAAATTGACAGTCAGAATAACGGCGGATGGCCGTCTTTCATCACTCTCTAGCCGCCTTTTTCCAACAGAATTGGTAAACAGCAGTTTCTCTTTGAATCCTGAAACGGCTCTGACTCTGCTGAGCGATTTAGCGGATACACGCCTGTCAAATAGTCGCAAAGTGCTGTTTCCCGTTGACCATGATGGCGTCATTGAACTGATCCCGGCCTGGCAGCTTTTAGGCGAATCACCCCTTCCAGAATACCGTCCGGCTGGCCTGGTAGACGCGCAGTCTGGAGCTGTGCTGATGAAGTACAACAACGTCGCCTTTGACGACGTCAGTGGCACCGTGCTGGGACTGGTGCTGCCTCATTACTGGGACGATGAACCGCAGGTCTGGCCTATGACCAACCAGCAGGTGTATATCGGATCGGATAATACCTATACAGACGATAATGGAGATTATCTCTTTACACCGGGATCCGGCACGATTTTTCCCATAATCGGACAGCTCTATGGCCATTGGGTCAACGTCAACTGGGAAGATGGTGACGACGCCACTTATATCGGAGAGGCGATAATCGGACAACCGCATAACTGGATCTGGGATTATACCATGGGGCGTCAGGATGAACTCAACATGTACTATCATGTTGATTTTGTCCATGGTTTTTATGACATTTTGGATCCCCCATTCAGTGGTCTCGATTTTCCACTGCCTGCTATAGTGGGTTACGGTGACAATTACGAGAACGCCTTCTGGAATGGCAACGGCATCTTCTTCGGCGAGGGCGCTGGAACGTTCCGCAATTTCGCCCTTTTCTGTGACGTCATCTACCATGAATACACTCATGGCGTGACTGACCACATCTACCCTTGGTATCTGCTGCCCTATACCGGTGAACCCGGCGCTATGAATGAAGGCTGGTCGGATTATTTCGCTTGTACGATTACGGACGAATCACAGATGGGTGAAGGCGGCTTATTCACCAACGGCCAGGTGATGCGCGATTTAGATAACACGCTGCGTATGCCGGAAAACTGGGCCGGCGAAGTTCACGCGGATGGCCGCATTATTGGTGGAGCGTTCTGGGATTTACGCGAGTTACTGGGTGCCTCTTCCGCAGATTCATTGCTGCATTTCGCCAAATATCTCTGGTCTGAAACGTTCGAAGATTACTTCGTCGACGTTCTGGTTACCGCCGATGATGACGGCGATCTGTCCAATGGAGGTCCCTATCACAATGAAATCTACGAAGCCTTCGATATGCACGGCATCGGTCCTGGATTAGCTCCGATTCTGGAGATCACGCCGACCGACATCGTTGAAAATGGAACGGGAGGTTCGGTCGGTAATGGCGACGGTTTCTTCGATCCCAACGAAGTGCTGTCCATGACTTTCAGCATCAGTGATCTGCGCTGGCTCTATCCCCCCGCAGCAGAAGACGTTACCGTCACCGTTACCAGCGAAGATCCGGATCTGTCTTTCGCCCCACAAATCTTCATTATGGGTGACGTTCCCGCAGGCGGGATGGTGCAGGCGCCGACCAACCTGCTGATTACTATCGCCGCTGATGCCGAGCTTTGCTTCACAGATATCGTCTTTGAAATATCTGCCAATGGCGGCAGTTATACCGTTACCGATCAGATTGAAATCATCGTCGGGCACCCCGAAATCGTCGTCATTGACGATGATGGTGGGATGAGCTATGAAAACTTCTACGACACCGCGCTGCGCAATTATGATCAGGTCTTCGCCCTCTATGAGGTAGCCGCTTCAGGCGAAGTTCCGCTGGACTACCTGAACAGCTTTGACGCCGTCTTCTGGTTTACAGGTGACGAATTGGCCAATACATTGACCGGCAGCGACCGCGTCAATCTGGCAGATTATCTGGATAACGGGGGAAACCTTTTCCTCTCCGGGCAGAACCTGGTCGAAGATATCGGGCCATCGGCTTTCTTCAGCGATTACCTGAAAGCTGACCCCATCGAAGGTGACATTCCCAATGGTCTGGTCTTAGAGGGCGTCCCCGGCGATCCCATCACGGATGAACAATGGGTGATGATATTCGGCGCCACCGCAGCCAACAACCAGACCTCACCGGGCTCTGTCGCAGCGCTGTCCGGCGCAGAGGAGATTTATCACTACCAGACCGATCCGCAGCACCGGCCGGGCGCGGTGAAGTACGATTCAGGGACTTTCAAAACAGTCACTTTTGCGTTCGGCGCGGAAGCCATCTCAGGGCTCGCAGAATCGACCACTCGTGAAATAGTGCTGACCAGCATTATCGCCTGGTTCGGCTTGGAAACCGCGCTTGAACCGGAGACATTGGTGGAGGGTTTACCGACAGCCTTTGCGCTGCATCAGCCCTATCCGAATCCCTTCAATCCAGCGGTGACCATCCCGTTCCAACTGCCGCAGGCGGCTCACGTGACCATCGGAATCCACAACCTGCAGGGTCAATTCCTGGGGAATGTGATTGATGCGCAGTACGGCGCCGGCTTCCAATCCATCGTCTGGAACGCAGCCGATTTCGCTTCGGGAATGTACTTCCTGCGCTTTTCAGCCGAAGGTTCCGCCGATACCCAATTCAACAGCATTTCCAAGGTGATGCTGCTCAAGTAGCGGTTAGCGGTTAGTGGTTAGTGGAGCGCCCCGAGGTATCGGGGCGTTTTTTATGACAGATTTGTCTGCCACTTTTTTGTGTCCGCCAGATTTGTCATCCCTTTGTGCGGGGATTTGTGGAAGGTGATGACAGATTTGTCATGTCAAGAATTTTGGAAAAGCAAGTTGTAAGGTCCGTAGTCGGGGTGGTCTCTCACCCCGACAGTCGGGCTCAGGGACGAGCCCGACTACGGCTATTGAGTGAATGTTGTGCATAGTCGTAGTCTATTGAGGATTATGTGAGGAATTTATATGTAATATACAACATTATTGTTTGATATGCAAGAGAAATGTGGAAAAATGGAGATAGGGGAAATTGTCTCGACCACGGATGACACGGATTTCACGGATTAGGGGGGGGCTTTGTGGTACAACCTACATTCCCACCGCAAGCTGTGGGGCACCGGGCTGGTGGCTGGCTTGAGCGTGATCCGGCTGGCTCGACCAGCCGGGTTTATTATAGTCTTGAGTTTCGTCAGGTCTTGTTCCGAAGGAATGCCTCAGGCGGCATCCAACGAAATCAATAAAACACGGTCATTGCGAACGAAATCCCGTCCAGTCGGGATGAAGTGTGGCAATCTTCGCGACCTATCGCGAGCATTTCCTGCCCGAAAAACCTGAGATTATTGTGACAATAACAAAATCGTTCTTGAGCCAAAATTTAACTTGACAACCCGTTTTGAATATCGTATATTGCAAATCTACGTATAAATTAACGTTATTTTATTGTGGAGGGTGAGATGAAACGGAAGTTATCGTTTATCATTATTATAGTTTTAGCTATCTCGACAAGTGGCTATACTCAGACAACCATACCAGGAGGCGATGTTTCAGGGTCATGGGATATTTCTGGATCACCCTATCTGATTGAAGGAGAAATCACTGTCCTGGCGAACGATACACTTACCATTGATCCCGGAGTTGAGATCAATTTCCAGGGACATCATAAGCTGATCGTCAACGGCTGGCTACTCGCAGAAGGCGCCGAAGAAGATTCGATCTTGTTTACTGCTGCCGATACCAGCGAAGGCTGGCACGGGATACGGTTTGTTGATGCGCCGGATAACAGTCATTTGAGTTACTGCATCATCGAGCAGGGATATGCCGCGGGCAGTTGGCCCGACATGACCGGTGGTGGGATCCTCTGCCAGAATTCCCATCCAGTATTGACTCATTGCACCATTCGCAATAACGATGCAGTCTTTGGTGGAGGTGTGTACTGCTATCAATCCGTTCCGGAGATTGCTTATTGTGAGTTTACAGATAACACAGCCATCAGAACCTTCAGCCCAAGGGGTGGGGGATTATACCTGAACACCTGCGATCCCATTGTCCGAAATTGCCTTTTTTCGGGAAACGTGACCTTGTGGCAGGGCGGAGCAATTGTGTGCGACTATTCCACCGCGGTCATCCTGAATTGCACAATTGTTGGAAACGAGTGTGGCACGACAGCAACTAGCGGTGGTGGCGGGATTTATGTTGCCGATTCTAATCCGACAATCAAGAATACCATCGTGGCGGGTAATTACGGACGCGGCGGTATCCGCTTCGTATCCTCTCCATTCACTTCAATCTCCTACTGCGATTTTTTTGACAATCAATACGAAGATTTCTGGGACAATCCCATCGGGAATTTAGGCGTGATGATCACAGTCAACGCCAACGGAGATTCCTGCGACGCTTACTATAACGTCTTCGAAGATCCGCTGTTCCAGAATCCGCCCGAAAGCAATTACTCGCTTTCAACCAATTCTCCCTGCATTGATGCAGGAGATCCAGTCTCTCCGTTTGATCCCGACAGCACGATCAGTGACATAGGAGCGTTTTATTACGATCAATCGCTCGCAATTAGACTTAATCCCGGAGCTAACGCAGTTCCAAGTCAATTATCAATTAACGCCCACCCCAACCCCTTCAACCCCACGACAGCCATCAGCATTCAGCTTTCAGCAGGCAGTGAAGTCAACCTGTCGGTTTATGATATTTCCGGGAGGAAAGTTGCTACGCTGATCGATGGCTTCCGCAATGCAGGCAGCCACGAAGTCACCTTCGATGGCTCGCAACTGGCGTCAGGGATCTATCTGTATCGCCTCACCGCCGGAGAGTTCAGCGCGGTTGGCAAGATGGTTTTAATGAAGTAGATGGTAAACCGAGAACCGTGAGCCGAGAACCGTGAGCCGTAAACAGTAAACAGTAAAAGCGCCCCGAGCGATCGGGGCGTTTTTTAATCTGTGAAATCAGCGAAATCAGCGTTATCTGCAGTTCAGGGGAAAAGTGCATCCACAAAAATAGCCGGGGGTTTACGTGCCTCTGGCAGGTTTTATACCCTCGGAATGTTCCATTTTCACCCCCCACTTTAGCCCTTTTCCCCTCTTTCTGAATGACCCTTGAACCAGTTTCTCCCAAAGCGGAAAAAAACTCCCTTCTTTGATCCTCATAGGCATCCCTTACCCCCTTAAAGTCAGACAGAAAATCCTCTATAGTACTGTAAAACAGTAACTAAGGTTGATGGCATGTTACTTGCAAAAACCTTTAGTGGATTAATAGGATTCTTGCGACCATGATTAAAGGACTCTATCACTCAGCAACCGGGATGTTAGCCCGCCAGCGCAATCTGGAAGCCATCACCAACAATCTGGCGAATGCCAGCACTGTGGGATTCAAGGCTGAAAAGGTCGTTTTCCGTTCCATGTTGGATCAGGCTGTCGAACCGCATCCTGCAGCCATGGGGCAAGCCTACCCAGTGGCCGAGAGCGCAAATGGAGGATTGACCGAGAACGGGGGTCTGAAGCATACCGGCAACCCACTGGATGTTGCGGTTCAGGGAAATGGATTCTTCGTCGTCGAAACCGGTTCCGGTTTGGCTTATACCCGAGACGGCCGCTTTCAGTTGAACGCCAGCGGAGAACTGGTGACCTCAACGGGTTACCGCGTCATGACTGAACAGGGCATGTCCTACGTTCCTGACGGCGATCTGAAAATCAACCAAGTAGGCGAGCTTTACCTGAAACCTGCCGATGCCCCGGCAGAACAAGCCCTCGACCGGCTGCTGATTGTCGGCTTTGATTCATCGACGAAAATGTCACACTTGAAAGACGGCTTGCTGACGGCTGATCAGGAACCGATTCAACTCGAGCTGCCCAACCTGCATCCCGGGTTTATCGAAGAATCCAACGTCAACATCATATCGCAGATGGCTGATATGCTGCATATCAACAAGCTGTATGAGGCGGCGGCTAAGACTATTTTAGCTCAAGATACGACTTTGGGGAAAGCCGTCAACGAACTCGGTGCAGTGAAATAATTCAGGAGATAAAATAAAATGATCAGAGCCTTAAGATCCGCAGCTTCCGGCATGTTCGCCCAGCAATTGAATCTGGATAACATAGCCAATAATCTGGCGAACGTCAACACGACCGGATTCAAGAAGATGGAGATGCAGTTCCAGGATTTGATGTACCAGGTGCTGCGACCCGCCAATGCCTCCCTAAGCTCAAATACCATTGAGCCCGTTGAGTTATCTATCGGACATGGTGTTCGACCGGTGGCTAATACCCGTAGTTTTGCCCAGGGAACGCTGATGGAAACTAACAACGCCCTGGATGTCGCGATTACCGGCAACGGGTTTCTGCAGGTACAGATGCCGGATGGCAACGTAGCTTATACCCGCGACGGTCAAATCAAACTGAATCCTAACGGCACACTGGTGACTGCCAGCGGCTACATGTTAGAGCCGTCCATCGAAGTGCCGCCTGATACTCAGCAGATTTTAATCAGCCGCGAAGGGATTGTGTCCATCATCTCCGCGGGCCAGACCATGCCGGATGAAGTTGGTCAGTTTGAATTAGCCCGCTTTGTCAATCCCGCAGGATTGACCTCAGCGGGGCAAGGCCTCTATCATGAAACGCTGGCTTCAGGCCCGCCCATTCGAGGCGAAGCCGGGCGTGATGGTTTCGGTGATATAGAGCAGGGATTTCTGGAAGGCTCGAATGTCTCCGTGGTGGAGGAAATGGTCGATATGATTACTGCGCAGCGAGCCTACGAAATCAGTTCAAAGGGCATTAAAGCCGCGGACGAAATGATGAAAGAAGCGGTCAATCTGAAACGCTAAGGTGCAGCTTGAATCAAAGGTCTAATATAAGTTTCATCCTGCTGACGTTGTCGTTGTTTGCGGCAGCCGCGCCTGCCGCCGATTTAACAACCGTGGTCAACAACTCGAATGCCCGGGTTGCTGAGTTGACGCCTGTTTTAACGCAACTATTCAACACGATAGCTGGTGATTCAATTAAGGTTACGGTGCAGTTTACCGAGCCACAGCAGAAAATCGCTGATTTGGGTAAATTGCCTCTGGAAATCATCTTACAGCAGCCTCGCCAACTGATGCCCGGACGCCAAGTCATTTCCCTGCTTTGCTGCGATGCCGCTGGTCACCGGGCGATGCAGCATCTTTGTGTTGAAGCTAAACTATACGGAACCGTTGCCATCCCTGTCAAGATGCTGAAACGCGGTGAAAAAATAACCGCAGAGAATATCCGCATACAGGAAATTGAATTAAGTTCGATTCACCTGCGCAGCGCTGTACTCCATCCGGAGCATGTGATCGGGATGGAAGTCGTGCGCTATCTATCCGCGGATTCCCCCATTCGATGGGACCAGGTCAAACCGATTTCCCTCGTACAGAAGGGGGATGGGGTAGAGATCGTGATCGACCGATCAGCTTTCGCTATCAAAGCCTCAGCGGTAGCCCTCGAAGCCGGAGCTCTGGGCGAGGAAATTTGGGTACGATTAAATAATAACGGTCAGAGAATGCGGGCGGTGGTCGTGGATGCAGACCATGTGAGCCTGGAATAGAAATCGATGCGAGACAGATCATGATGCAAAAAACTATCATCCACAGGATTATGCTGGCTTTGATATTACTATTAGTCGGCACAACCATCGGAGAAGCTGGTGAAAAAAAATTCTCCGAAAACATCGCCCGCTCCATGTTTTCCGACCGGCGTGCTTATCAAGTCGGGGACGTCGTCACCATTCTGATCGTGGAATATTCCATCGGTGAGCAGGAAGCTGGCACTGAGCTGGAAAACGACAACGATTTCGGAGCTTCTGCCTCAGGCGCCGGTGACCTTTCCGACATCAACTACGGCGCCAGCGCCGGCTGGGGAAACAAATACGACGGCAGCGGCGGCACTAAGCGTATGGGCAGCCTGGAAGGGACCATGAGCGCCCGGATCGTGGAAATTACCGAGAACGGCAATCTCGTCATAGAAGGCACGCGCGAAATAAAAGTAAATGGTGAGAAGCAGGTTACGACGCTGAAAGGTTCGATTCGACCCGAAGACGTTTCCGGGCAGAATACAGTCCATTCCTATCGCATCGCCAATGCCGAGATATCCTACACTGGCAAAGGTGACGTTAATTCTGCATCCAAGCCGGGCTGGATTACAAAGCTGATCAACAAAATATTCTAATCTGGATATAACCATGAGACGTGTGTTAAAATCATCGCTGATTATATGTCTGTTCCTGTGTCTGCTACTGACTTCAGTAACGGCAGAGGTGCGGCTGAAAGATATCGCCAAGCTTGAAGGAGCAGGCACGAAATCAGTCATAGGCTACGGGCTGGTTATCGGGTTGAACGGCACAGGTGATCGGTACAGGTCACCTTTTACGGAACAATCCCTGGCAAATATGCTGGTCCGTTTTGGTATTACCGTCAATCCGGATGACATTCAGCCGCGTAACGTAGCCGCAGTCATGGTCACCGCGGAGATGCATCCTTTTGTGCGTCCCGGCACTCGTTTTGACATCTCGGTCAGTTCCATCGGTGATGCCAGCAGCCTGGCAGGTGGAACTCTGCTGCCGACGCCCTTATCCGAGCTTGACGGTGTCGTCTGGGGTAGTGGCAGGGGACCGATTTCGGTCGGTGGATTCAACATTCAGTCTGGCCGCGTGTCAGCTCGAAAAAATTACACGGTTGTGGGTCGAGTACCCAATGGTGGTGTCGCTGAACGTGCAGGCGATACTCTGGCTTTCGATCAGGGGACCATGCGCTTTAATTTGAATGCGCCGGACTTTACAACAGCGCAGCGGGTTGTAGAAGCATTTAACACGCAATTCGGCACAGACATAGCTCGCGCGGTCGATGCCAGCGGGATTGAAATCCAAGTGCCGCAGGATTATCGCAACGGTCGTGAAATCGAATTCATCGCAGCCGCGGAAGCGTTGACACTCGAAATTGACGTTCCCGCCCGCGTGATCATTAATGAACGCACCGGTACAGTCGTCGTCGGAGAAAACGTGCGCCTGCGGCCCGCGGCAATCACTCACGGATCGATCTCCATTGCGGTCAACTCCGCTCCAATCATTTCTCAGCCAGGGCCGTTCTCTTCAGGGAATACGGTAGTGCGGCCGCTGGATCAGATCACGGTCAATGAATCACAAACTCCCATGGTCGCCATACCGGAAGGAACCAGCATCGGCGAGGTTGCCGCTGCGCTGAACAGTTTGGGTGTCACTCCGGTTGACCTGATCGCGATTTTTCAGGCGTTAAAAGAAGCCGGTTCACTGCAAGCTGATCTGGTTATTATATAAAGGAAGACGATGAGTTCCCCTGACTCCATACAATTACTGGTTCAACAGACTCTGTTCGAGGCTTCCAAGGCAGAACGCAGAATCACCAATCCTCCCGCCTCAGAATCGGACAAAGATCAACTTCTGCAGGTCTGCCAGGATTTCGAGGAAGTGATGCTGAATGAAATACTGCGGGAAGCAAAGCTCGAAAGGTCCATGGTATCGGAAGGGACAGCGTCTCAATTTTATGGTGAAATGATCCGGGAAAATCTGGCCAAGTCTCTGTCTGAAGGCGGCGGAATGGGATTGGCTGAAACGCTTTACCGCCAACTCAATCGGGCTCAGCAGATCATACCCGATGATAATAATACGAAGATTCAATCTGATATAATAAAAGGTCAAGAATGATGTCCGAAGCAACAGCAACATCCATCAAGGCATCCCACACCAGGGATCACAAGACCCTTGATACTTTCATTCAGGAACTGGTTGCTCTGATCCGGGATGAGGAGAAGGTGCTGAACTCTTTCCTGAATCATCTGAATCATCAGAAAAAGTATCTCCTGGCAGATGATATTGAAGCATTTCAGGGCACTGTAGAACGTCAGGAAGATCTCATCGATGAAATCAAGCGACTGGAGCAGATGCGCATTGCCAAAGTCAATGAGTTTGCTTTGTCTCAAGGGATGAGCGGAGACGAAATTACGCTGACGCATCTGATCGAAATGACGCTGGGTGATGTATCTGAAGAGTTGAAAGCCTTAAAAGAAGACCTGTCCGGCCTCGTCGAAAAGATTCGGCGCTCCAATCGTGTCAACCAGATGCTGGTCAAGCGCAGCCTCGATTTTATCCAGAAGAACATCGGCTGGATGATCGATGCCTCCGATATTTCGCAGATGTACGATCCATCGGGACAGAAGGCGCGCCAGAATGGCACCAATGTTTTAGTCAACAAGGTTCTCTAACTCATCGGACTGTACCGAATAACCGGAGTTAATGCAGGATGCCGACTCTATTCGATGCGATTGATATCGCCAAGCGGTCCTTGATGGCGCAGCAGTGGGCCATGAACACCGCCATGCATAATACTGCCAATGTCAATACGCCCGGCTACACTCGCCAGCGTGCGGATATGGAAGCCTTCACACCCGCCCATGAATACCAGGGTCAGTTTTTCGGTATGGGTTCGGACGTGGTTTCTATCACGCGCATGCGCAACCAGTATCTGGACCGTATGGTCCTGGCTGAACGCGAAAACCAGGGTTTTCTCGACTTCCAGAATACTGCCCTGGCGCAAGTTGAAACTATTCTGGGCGAAACCTCGGGGTATGGCGTTAGTGGAGTTCTCGATGAATTCTGGTCAGCATGGTCTGATCTGGCGAACGATCCCGAAAATTCCTCCTCGCGGACAGCCTTAAAACAGAAAGGTGAACAGCTTGGCAACACTCTGAACGAACTGTATGATGACCTGAAAAATCAGCAGAGAGATCTCGATTCCCAACTATCAAGTCAGATTTATGGCGTCAATTCCATCGCTGCTCAAATTGCCAGCCTGAACAATACTATTTCTAATCAGGTGAATCAGGGGATGTCACCCAACGATCTGATGGATCAGCGCGATCTGCTGGTCGGAGAACTCTCCAAACTGGTGGATATCGAAACTCAGTATGAAGCCAGTGGCGATATGACGATCTGGCTTGGCGGACAGATCCTGGTCTACGACGATACCGCCAAACAGTTGCAACTGCAGGAAATTTCCGGCGATGAAGCCAAACTGCACAACGTCGTCTGGGCGCATAATGGCAGTGATGCAGCAATTCGCTCCGGCGAAATCGCAGCTTTAATGCTGGTGCGCGATGAGGTTATTCCAGAATTAATCAACGAACTGGATGAATTCACCAATGGATTAGTAAATAATCTAAACGCGATTCATATCACCGGTTACGGTCTGGACGGATCATCAGGCAATAACTTTTTTGACCCTTCTACCACCGGCGCGAAAGATATCGCCTTATCTGCTGAGATTTTGCAGAGCAGCGACAAAATCGCGGCGTCTTCTGATGGGACACCCGGAAATAACGATATAGCGCTGGAAATTTACAACCTCCAAAATGAGTTGGTCATGGAAAACGGCACGACCAGCATCGGAGGTTATTACAGCGCTATCGCCGCTGACCTGGGCGCTCTGAAGCAGACCGCGCAGGATGAATTGAACCAGAGTGAAGTGGCCATGCAGCAGATGGAGAACTGGCAGATCTCAGCCGAAGGTGTTTCCATTGACGAAGAAATGGCAAATCTGATCCGCTATCAGCAGGCCTATACTGCTATCGCCAAGTTTTTAGCCACAACCGATCAGATGATATCGACTCTATTGGCGATTAGGACTTAGTGCGTGTAGCTGAGACAGGATCACTAATTTAAGGTGAAAACATGAAAAGCGACGTCAAAAACCATCCTGAATCCAAGACAGTTTTGATCGTCGATGATGAAGATGGAATTCGTGATGTAGTCATGGAAATGGTATCAGAAATTGGATATTCTACCTGCGGCGCGGACAGCGCTGAAGCTGCGCTGAATCTGGTGCTGAACACGCCAGTGGATTTGGTCATCTCAGATTTACGCATGAAAGGTATGGATGGGATCGATCTGGCGCGTCGGCTGCGCAAGCAGTTTCCACATTTACCGGTGGCCTTGATGACAGCCTATGAGTGCGATGACGTACACCAGATGCTCCGCAACCGGGAGATAGATCGCATTTTATTCAAACCGTTTCATATCGATGAATTACAGTGGATAGTGCAAAATCTCGCAGGTTGACCTGAAGAAGCATAACTGGAGAGGATAACAATGCAGCGCATCACAAACCAGATGCAGATGAATGATCTCATTTACACCTTAAATGAGAGAATGCGAAACTTAAATGATTTGCAAAATCAAATCTCTACAGGGAAACGGGTTTACTATGCTTCTGACGATCCCGCGGCAGCAGGGATGATTCTGAGACTACGAAATTCCCTTAACCAGAATGAACAATATCAGGAAAATTTGCAGGACGGTAAATCCTGGATGATCAATACCGAAGAATCTCTACAGTCAATGTACGAAATGTTGACCGAAGCCAGAGCCGATGCCGTCGAAGGGAGCAATGAAGCAATCACCCCTGAAGGGATGGCGATGCTGGCAGAAGAGATCAACGGCTATCTGGAAAATTTCTATTCCTTGTCAAATAGTGACTACGGCGGTAAGACGATTTTCGGCGGTACGAACACCACCGAAACAGCCTTCAACGCCATACGTGACCCCATCACCGGAAATATTACCAGTGTAACGTCGAATGCGAATGGGATCGATGGATCCATTATGCGTCAGATTGATACTGGGGAACAGATTCAGATCAATATCAATGGAGCTGAACTATTTCAGCCGAACGGCGTCTCCGGTGACGAAGACATCTTCCAAACATTGATCAATCTGCGCGATGCATTGAACGGCGGCGATATACAGACAGTCGGTGACATCATTCCCCAGATTGATGATATCATGGCAAATGTATCCGACATGACCACTCTGATTGGCAGCCGGGTAACCCGCCTCAATAATCTGGAAATGTCATTGCTGGCGGAAAAGACTACCTTAACCGGCCAGTTGTCTCAGCAGGAAGATACCGATCTGGTGGAAGCGATAACAAATATGACGTTGGAACAGAATGCTTATCAGGTTGCCCTGAATGTGGGCGGCATGATCATTCAACCGTCCCTGGCACAGTTTATTGGCTAATTCTACAGAATCATCGGGTTATGACAGCAAAGCCGGAACATAAAACGGGGATCTTTCAAATGGCGCGTCTGGGTGATATCATCCAGATGTTGCCGCTTCTGGAATCCCTTCCGGTTGACGAGAATATCACGCTCATCTGCGATGCCGTGGTGTCTGACTGGGCAGAACTCCTCCCGAATATCGGCGAAATAAGGCCGATTGACACCGCGCTGTGGCGCAGCCAATGCATCCAGGGGCCTGTTCATCTTCCAGAGATGCTTTCGGAACTCCGTGAACTTAGTGATTTGGATGCAGGAGAGTTCAACCAGGTATTTGCTCTGAATGACCACTCGGCGACAGATGCATTGACCGCTTTGTATTGGTTTAAATCACCGCATATTTGGTTGACTTCGGAACTGCTCTTAATGCGCAGTTACCTGCGCGCCATGGCTTGGTTCAGACCTGTTGGCCGCATCCATTTGGCTGATTTATGGCGCTATCTGGCAAAGCAGCCGACGAGACGGAGATCCCTGGAAACTACTGTTCCTGAAAAAGGTACACACTTTGCTAAAAACGTATTAAGTCCACTTTATCAGCAGGGACTTACGCGGATCTTTGCATTTTTACTTGGATCAGGCGGCCATAATCGGCGCATTTCACCGCAAACCTGGGCAGGTTATTGGAATGCTATCCAGCAGCATGGTGATATCGGACTGGTTCTTTTAGGAGCAAAAAGCGAATTGTCAGTGGCAGATGGATTTTACGGCAGCTTGTATGGGAATTCCCAGGCGGTACTGAACCTGATCGGAAAAACATCGCCGCTTGAGACTCTTGGCGTGCTGAAAGAAATTGACGGAATCGTCTCTGTGGATACCGGGCCGCTTCATTGGGCGGCGGCGCTGAAGACGCCGCTAGTAGGCATTTACTTTGCCGAAGCTGGCCTTTATGAAACCGGTCCTTATGGGCAGAATCACTGGGCGCTGGCGCCCAGTTGCCGAGATTATCCCTGCTCTTCAGCAATGGCGGAACGCTGTCAATATCAGTGTCGATCCTATTTTGAGGAAACCACGGATATGGGAAATTTAATATACACTCTTTTGCATCCAGATTCGACATCCGCAGGCTCACTGCCTCAAAATATTGAACTTTATCGATCCTATTCACAGGATGGGGAAAACCATTTTAGAAATCTAAGCGGATTATCTGATCACCCTGAAGCAGAAAACCTGGCGCGTTATTGTAAAGGAATCTTGCAGGATACTCCCGAAATCAGGAATGGCCCAATTCACGCTCACCCCTTATTGGATAAGTTCTATGAAACCTGGACCGCGGAATTGACGACTTTGCCCTTACCCCTGAACGTGCCAATGCAGATTCGGGAGAATCAACGCAAAACAGCGCTGCGTCGTCTTCAGACAATGAAACCACCGCAGCCGGGCGCCAAAACAATCAACCAAACCCTGCAGGATAGAGCATGCGCATCTTACTGCTGAACGATGGGTACTTTCTGCACAGTCTGAGAAACGTATTTGACTGCGAGGTCTTTTACGCCAGCCCTGCGCCGGAAGCCGACCTGCAACTGGAATTGAGGCCGGTTCACATACAGCAGATCCTTGAGCGGTGTCCCTTTCAACCGGATATCGTTCTGGTATCAGATGCAATCAATCTACGCACCGCGGTTACAGGCTTTGAAAATATAACCATTCCGCTGGTCTTCTTCGGCGTAGATGCCCCGATGAACGTTTTCTGGCAAAAAGATTTCGCCGCAGCTTGCGACCTTACTTTTCTCGATCAGTTTGAGCAGGTGGATAAACTGCAAACGCACTATCCGGACCGGAAAGAGCGCTTTCACTGGCTGCCCTTAGCGGCTGATCCATACATTTACAAGCGAGTCGAGACCGAAAAGCTTCACGATATCGCATTTGTCGGGTCGTTAAATCACCACCGCCGACCTAAGCGCACCTGGATTCTGCAGGAACTCCAGAAGCATTTCAATGTGGCCGTTCTTGATGGCGAAGGGCGTAGGGCAGTCAGTCCGGCTGACGTCGTGCAAGTGTACAACCAGTCTAAAATTGTGCTTAACGAAAATCTATTCCCCGGAATTAATCTGCGAACATTCGAGGTCATGGCGACTGGGGCTTGTCTCCTGACAGAAGAAAATGGCGGCTCATTCGACCATCTCTTCAACAACTGGGAACACCTGGTCAGCTATACTCCCGAAAATATCATCGCAACGGCCCAGACGTTACTCCAGGATGATCAGCTCAGGGAAAAGATTGCACAGCAGGGGATGAATGCCGTTCTTGACAAACATACTGTGGATCATCGCGCCAAGACATTGATTGACAAAGTCCAACAATTTATCAGTGATAAAAGAAAAAAGCAGTTAAACGGCAGCCGTTCTATCGCGCTGGGGAAATCGTTTCTGGAACAATCCAATCGCTGGCCGCAGCAACCCATCGGGCAACTGAAATCGGAGAGCATTCGTCTCTTGATGTTACAGATCGAAAGAGGTTGTGAAACGGCGGAGCTGCATTATGAATTAGCGGTGGAAGCATTAAAACAAGAACGCCATCATGATGCATTAAAATCGCTGCGGCGCTCACGGGAAATTGATCCGTGTCATATGCGCTCTCGTTGGGCGGCCTTCTGGGTTCATTGGGAGCAGAAACTTTACCCTTCTGCCGCTGCTGAAATTGAAAAACTGAGCCATCATTTCCGCCTGAAGAAACTTAGTCAGAAGTTGATTGAAAGACTGACGCGAGGAAAGCCGCTTAATCATCAGGATTTTATCTGCTTCGGTCAGATTATGGAAAAGGCCGGCTGGCTTTTGGAAACCGGTGTAGATCGGTCGCTGGATCATCCCGTGCGCTGGAATGCATTCGACTGCTATCAAGAGGCGATTGCCTTAAAACCTAAATCGTTCGATCCCTACTATCATTGTGCCAAATTGCTGGATGAAAATGGTTCTCCTGAATTCGCAGTTCTGTTTGCTGAACAGGCACTGAAGCATAAACCCTGGAATGCCGAGCTGAATGTCTGGTTAGGCATACTGCTGCTGAATTCGCACCGCAGGGAAGAAGCTTTGCGGCAGTTGACGCACTATCTGGTCAATTTTACCGATGCAGATAAATGGGAACAGGTTGAAAGCCTTCCTCTGAGGGAGGACGAATGGCAGCAGATATTGACCCATGTCCTGCATAGCTGCAGAGCATCAGTAGCCGATCACATGCCGGACGGATCGGAAAAGGCCATTAGAAAAAGGACATTGAATAATATTAGCATGCCTTTAGACCAAACTCCCCCGTTGGAGTCAAAACAGAATTAAAGATAGCGAATCTGCAAATGGATTCTAATTACTTTGAAAAAAACCTGAAGCGTGTCGCCGATCAAGACCCAGCCCTCGGCGATAAACTGCTCAAAGCTTACCAGTCGAGCAGTATAGAGGTGAAGACTGCCCGTAACGGTTCTCCAGTGCCAGTCATTCAAGGAAAAGCGCTGCATAGTACCTATGAACCTGCCGCGGAAGCAGAGAAATGGTTCGCTTCATTGGGAATTGAGGATGACGGCAAATCCCTGTATATCGTCGCAGGAATGGGCTTTGGCTACCATCTTGAGCAGTTGTTAAAGCGAGTCCCCGCCGAGCGAGTGGTCGTTATTGAGAAGGATGTTTCTCTGGCTGCTGCCGCTCTAAGCCACCGATCTCCAGATACCTTTCAGGCTGGACTGCGCTTCATCATTGGTGAAAATTTAACTTCTACCTTGCAACAAATCAATGATCTCACTGAAAGTACAAAATTTCACTGTCTGGTACATCCGGCTTCAGCCGATCTGTTCCCTGAATACTACATTACATTATCCGGTCAGCTTCGCACCCGCCAAGCAGCGAAACGCGGGGGTTATAAAATCCTGCTGGTTTCACCCATCTATGGCGGAACCCTGCCGATGACCACCTATATACAAAATGCCTTCAATAACTTAGGACATCGCTGTGAAATTCTGGATAACAGTGTCTTTCGCGGTGGATTAGATCTGATAAACGGCTTGACGTCCAGTAAGCAGCATGCTGCCAGTCTGAATGCCGGGTTGACGACTTTGTTAGCTGAAATGGTTACCGCGCGAGCTTTGGATTTACGTGCTGACCTGGTTCTATGGATCGCCCAATCACCCGCGACTCCTGAAGTTCTGCAAGAGTTGAAGAAGGCAGACATTCAGACCGCGTTCTGGTTTGTCGAAGATTACCAACTGCTGCCCTACTGGCAATCTATAGCACTTCATTTTGATCACTTCTTTATCATTCAAAAGGGCGAATTTGAACAAAAACTTATGGAGATCGGATGCCGCCAGCCACACTATCTACCAGTGGCTGCCGATCCCCATGTACATCTGCCCTTGAACCTGTCACCAGAAGAACTGAGTGAGTTTGGCAGCGATCTGTCGCATGTTGGCGCCGGATATTTTAATCGTCGTGATTTCTTTACAGGTCTGTTGGATTACGATTTCAAGCTCTGGGGAAGCGATTGGGAGAAATCAGGCGTCTTAAATAGAATCCTGCAGCGTGCAGGCGCCAGGATCTCCACAGAAGACACGGTCAAGATCTTCAATGCCACTAAAATCAATGTCAATCTCCACTCTTCCACATTCCATTCCGGGGTGAATCCATTTGGCGATTTCCTGAATCCACGCACCTTTGAACTGGCAGCCTGTGGAGCTTTCCAGCTTGTGGATCAGCGCAAGTATTTGGCAGATAATTACGATATTGGATCTGAAGTCGATACCTTTTCTTCGCTGCAGGAATTTCGCGATAAAGCTGCCCATTACCTGGAAAATCCCCAGGAGCGTATCGAAATGGCTGAAGCCGCCCGCGCCAGGACCTTAAAGGAGCATACCTACGAACACCGCATGTCTGAATTGCTGGGCGTCATTGCCGGACGTTGTCCGCAATGGGAACCCAAAAGTGGAGGTCTGCCCACTGCTGAAGACCTGATTACCGAAGCTGGCGTTGAAAGCGAGCTGGCGCAGGTGATGCAGCAATTTGTGGGACGAGGTCCGCTGACACTGGAAGATATTGCCGCGGATTTAGAAAAAGGCGAAGGCCAATTGAAGCGTACCGAAGCTATGATTCTATTGCTGAATGAATTTCGTCGCTGGGGTGTTGAAAAGGGAGTTGTGTAAATGGCCAAAGCGCTTGTCATAGCCTTAGCACGTTTCGGAGATCTGCTGCAATCCTTTCCGGCAATCTCTGATCTACACCGCACCAGCGGCGGCCATGAAATTGCTCTACTGGTTCCGGACGATCTCGTCTCTTTAGCGAAATTGCATCGCTGTGTGGACGAAATTATCCCCTTTGACGGCGATGAACTGCTGCATATCATGCGTCTTGATCAAGCCGCTGTCCAGCAGGGAGTTGCCTCCCTCGTTCCGCTCTTTGAAGCAATTGAAACGTACCAACCCGACGTGATCGTCAACCTGACACATACAAGGTTTTCTGGAGTTTTAGCGGCTTCGTTCCCAGACATACCGGTGCGCGGGCGATTGATCCAGCGGAATGATGATGAAATCCTTGAACCGCACTGGACCCGCTACTTTTTTAGCCTGTTGGAATCACGCTCCTGCAACGGATTCAATCTGGTTGATCTGAACCGTAAAATTGCCTCTGATCAGTGCAGCGCTTTTGAAGATATTGACATATCCGCTGATCATCAGCGCCACGTGGCAGAAATCATTCCCGCAGCGGCTCAACGAATTCGTATCGCCGTTGCCATGGGCGCTAATCATCCGCTTCGCCAGTGGCCGGTTCCATCCTGGAAGGAAACCATTAGATTGCTGGCCAGCGAAATGTCAGCTCAGGTTGTTCTGGTCGGAACAAAGAGTGAAATCGCTGATGCTCAATCCATTTCAGATGTAGTCGGAAACGTTGTCGTGAATCTCTGCGGTCAAACAGATCCGGCACAACTGGCCGCGGTAATCGATTCATGCGATATTTTTATCGGGCAGGACTCTGGTCCCCTGCATTTAGCGGCGCTGCTTGGAAAACCATGCGTCGGTTTATACCTCGCCATGGCGTCAGCCTGGGATACCGCGCCTTATACCAGCCACGGAGTCACTATTGAGCCAGATCTGGATTGCCATCCCTGCAGCGAATCCGGCAGTTGTAATAATCCTATCTGTCATGCTGTGGTGACGCCTGAAATCGTTCTGCATTCAATAAGGCATCTGCTGACTGAGGCTAATCTGCAGCCAGTTGCTGACGTCAGCATCAAAAATACGGTCTTTGATCCGTCTGGATGTTTGACTCTCGCAGGTCAGCCGAAGAAGGGAGATCAACTGCGGCTGTTCTGGAGAACTGCGCTCCAGGGTCTGTTCCCTTCCACAGGTACTGTGCCAGGTTTTAATAAGAATGTTAACGCTGAGATTATCAGCCAATACCGGGATAATATCACTATTCTGGAGAAGAAACTACTGGAAGCAGTACAGCAGTCAATGGGACGACTGCAGGAACAGCTCGACCGTGGCGATTATCAGGACACCTTATCATCCGAAATCTTTAGCCTGGCTGATGAATTCAGTTCATTCAGACCGCTATTTGATCTGTACCGTATCGAATGCTTCAACTCTTCAGCGGAATATTTTTCACCAATAGAGAAAGCGCTGGCGGCTCAGGAAAATCTGTTACAAAGACTGACCCGGATACAGCGTTTGTTGATCAATTACACCGCGATCAGAGACAATCAACCAGAATTTGCCTTATATAACGATGCAATTAACGCCTGAAGCTATTAGAATTATGACTGAAAAAACAGGAAAAATATTAATCGTCAACATGACCCGGATGGGGGACATCATCCAGACAACTCCCCTGCTGCAGGCGCTGCAGGCGAAACACCCGGATCACGAGCTATGTTATTTCGCAGTTTCCGGATTTACGGAGATTTGCGATCTCATCCCCGAAATTGATCGTGTCATCCCATTTGATTTCAACGCTGCCATTGCCATCTCAAAGGAAGCAGTGCGCTTGCTTCCCCGCCGCCTTCAGGAACTGGATTGCTATCTTGTCGAATTGCACCAGGAGAATTTTACCTCGCTATACAATCTTTCACACTCGCGCCATTCAGCCCTGTTGTCCTATCTGCTTAATGTCCCCAATATTCACGGGTTAACTCTGGATGCTGAAGGCTTTAGGCGTATTGAACACCCCTGGTCCAAATACTTCTTTATCGGCAACCTTAACCGCCATTATAATCGCATCAATCTGGTAGACGTCAACCTGGGGATGTCTTTGGACGTCGATGATGAGATCCGTCAGCCGCATGACTCGAGTCATCCTTTCGGTAAGTATCGTCTAAGCTTCACGGTGAAACCTGAAGCGGTGCAACAGGCAGATAAGTTGTTCGCAGCTTGGGAGCAGAATCAATCCAGATTTAAAATCGGAATTCAGCCCGGCGCCTCTCTCGACTGTAAAAGGTGGCCGACGGAGTCTTTCGCATCCCTGGCCCAAAATCTGGTAGAAAAGCTGGATGCTGGCATCGTCGTTTTCGGCACGAAAAGTGAAGCCGGTCTGGCAGCAGAAGTATGCGCACCATTGGGGAACCATGCCTTGAATCTGGCGGGCAAAACCGATGTCGCCTCATTGGGAGCTGCGCTTCAGAAATTGGACCTCCTGATTACTAATGACACAGGCACGCAGCACGTGGCAGCCGCCGTTGGAACGCCTGTTTTGTCACTCTGTTTTGGCAGCGCTCTATCTCACGAAACGGGACCCTATGCCAAAGATCACTTCGTAGTGGAAGCAAATCTATCCTGTTACCCGTGCAGTTTCCACGTGAAATGCAGCGACTTCCGTTGTCAGCAGGCCGTCACTCCGGATATCATCTATCGGACTGCAGCCTGGATGCTGAACGAATCAGCGGACAATCCACAGCACTGGGCCCAGGATACCGCGTACCATGACGTCAACATCTGGCGCACCGATTTTGACGCCGATGGTTTCTGGCTGCTTCGCCCCGTATTACAGCCTTCTCTTAAGCCTGAGGATCTGATTGCTCTCTGTTCCCGCATGCTCTGGAAACAGGTATTGACAAATCCGCAGAGTCTCCCGGAGAATGGCCTGGATTATGAAGCCTTGAAAGTAATTCTGGAAGATTATGCTCCGCCGGAGGAAGCAACTTTCCGCCCCGGAATCGAAGAAGCAGAAACGGCGCTTCAGCAACTGAGTGAACTGGCATTTGATGGCCAACTGAATTGCAAAGTTCTGGAGATGGCTGCCGAGGATGCAACCATTGACCCACAACAGCTTAAGGGGGCTGGCGAAGAGCTATTCAGGATTGACGAGTCTATCACTCAGATGGGATTTCGACTGCCGGCGGTCAATCAATTAGTCCTTGATTTCGTTTTTAACAAGCAGAATTTGATCGGGGACGAAATGGGTGAGCTTTCCCGCGCCACACATCGCATCTATAAAAGACTGCAGAATTTGTCATTAGCCTTGATATCAGCACTATCATCTTTGTCGCCTCTATTGCCGCTCAAATCAGAAGTTGAAATTCAGGATTTTGAACCTGTTCGAGAGGTTATTTAGGGTGTCAGTATGATGAATCCCTCAGCGATAAATGAAAAGACACTGCTGCTGGTCGATGCAGGCTATTTCCTGACACGGGAAATCGC
This sequence comes from bacterium, assembly GCA_018812585.1. GTDB lineage: Bacteria > Electryoneota > B3-LCP > B3-LCP > B3-LCP > JAHJDJ01. The sequence continues at coordinate 7,274 of JAHJDJ010000221.1, read as the reverse complement.
ATCGGCGATTCAGCAGGAAGGTCACACCCTGGTCGTCGTGACTTTGTCTATTTCGGCTGAGACGCCGCTGAAGGATTCGTCTCCCTACGATACCTTCCTCGATATGATTATCACTGCGGTTGAAAAATGCCGGCCCGACGCCTTGATAACCATTAATCATCTGGGCTTCGATCTGGATGGCAGGTTGAATGATCTCCTGGAAGCTTTGGAATTACCTTCGCTGGTCTGGTATGTCGACAGCCCTCGCTACATTTTTCTTGATAGTCTGATTAACGTCAACGACCGCACCGGCATCTTCCTCTGGGATGACAGTTACGCAGACTGGCTGGGAAGTCTGGGCTTCAATAAAATACACAGCTTGCCTCTGGCGACCGATCCCAGTATTTTTAATCGGGGTGATTTGGCCGCAGCGATGCCATCGGCTGCCCCCTTGGTTTTCGTCGGCGACTCTATGACAAATGCAGTGGAAAAAGCGATAGCCCTGTTACCGGATAGCCTTCGTCCGAATTTAACTGATATCTCCGAGAAGATCTTTTCTGAATTAGCGCAGCGGTTTCTGCTGTCCCTTTCAGTTCCGCAATACTGTAAACAGCCCGCCTGGGATGTCTTGAAACCAATCCGTGAAGCAGTCAAGCCTATGGCTTCCGGCACGACCTGGTCTCCAACGTTAAATGGCGCGCATGAACACGAAACCGCAGATTGGCTCCTGGTTGAATCGGCTCTGGTTCTTCTGGCCACAAAAGCTCTGCGTTCCAAGTCTTTACAGTCTATTTCACAATCTCCGGCAGTCAAACCGCTGACAGTATACGGAGATGATGGCTGGAAAACAGCTCTGAATGGCGATACACGCATTTTACCATCGGTCGATTATTATCACCATCTGGCAGATGTGTACCGACAGGCGGGCGCAATCCTTAATGTGACGGGGGTACAAATGCCGCGCGGACTGAATCAGCGCTGCTTTGACGTTCCCGCTGCTGGAGGATTACTGTTCACGGATGAGCAGGCCGATATCGCCAATTATTTCAAACCCGGGGAAGAAGTCGTCACTTTCGCAGACAGTGACGAAATGATCGATAAATGGAAATTCTACCGTAATCATCCTGATGCAGGAAGCCGCGTTATCTCGCAAGGTCGGGCTCGTGTATTGGCCGATCATACTTATCAGCGCCGCATTGCAGAGATGGTCACGGTGGCAGAGCAGTGGAAGTTAATTTAGATCTAAATATACTTAACAGGTACTCTTGGGGGTTCTATGCAGGTAAACCTAAATAATCGTGCTGCAGAGATTCCGACAGAAGAAATTCAATTCTTCGGTCAACTGATGCAGAAATTGTCAGATCAAGCGGCAGAAACGGGAGACAGTGTCCTTTCAGTCAAGCTTAACGGAGAAGATATTACTGGGAAGGATCGCGCCACCCTCGATGATTTACCGGTTGGCGACATCGAAAAACTCGAAGTGCAAACCGGTGATCCGCGGCTGCTGGCAAGATCCACATTATTCAGCGTCGCTGATTTTCTCGAGCAACTCTTGAAGGAGCTGCAGAGTACATCAGATCTGTTCCGTTTGAGTCGTGGTGAACGATCGAACGAATCTTATCTGCGCAGCATCGACGGTCTGCAGGTATTCATGCATACGATGGAAACTTGCCGGCGGCTGCTGGGGCTCAGCTATGAATTAGTAACCGTGCCGGCAGCCGATGGCTTGACTGAGAAGACAATTGCCGAAAGCCGTCGTGCACTGTTTGCCGTGCTGGACAACATGATCGATGCTCAATCGGATCAGGACTGGGTATTGCTTGCGGACTTGCTGGAGTACGAATTGATTCCTGCATTACATGATTGGCGTCAGATTATCCCGGAAATCTTGAAGCTCACACAACCACAAAACAAGCCAGTAAAAGAACAGGAACTTGAACTGGAACTAGCGTAATTGCATCGGCTTAGCATGATTGAGAGTATGAAAATGATCCTGGAAGATGAAAGCGTAGCTGTCGCGATGTCGCGACCTGAGTTAATGGATCTTCTACGCCAGTCCAGCCAGCGGTTGGGACGGTACATAGAAGCTTGTGACTGGCAAAATACTGAATGTGCCATTGAAGAACGAAACGATTTGCTGCGAGCCCTGGCGGCAACTCTGAATAGTGAAAATTCTGCTGTTTTGCAACCGGATAACACGGCTTATGCCAAGGGATTCTTGACAGAAATACAAGCTGAAAATACAGTATATATCAGCGATTTAACCGAAAAAATCCAGCAGTATAGGAAACACATTCAGGATATACGCCTGGGGCGTCAAACATTAAGTCTTTACAGACAAAAACAGACGACGAATCCGCGCTTCTTAAATACAGTGGGATAGCCTGAGACACGCTCTTTGGCCTCCGATTTCCCGGTCAGTGGAAAAATTGAGTCCTCAAGATTAAAGTTCTCTGTGCCGATATAATTGATGCACAGGGGTGGACTCTGAATCCACTACTAAAAGGAGGTCAAAAGGATGAGTACACGCATCAACCACAATATCCTTTCCATGACAGCCCAACGCAACATCTGGAATACCCAGAATGATCTGGATAAGGCAGTGCAGCGTTTGTCGTCAGGGTTAAGGATCAACAATGCCTGGGATGACCCCGCAGGCTTGGCGATTTCGGAACGCTTCCGCGCACAGATTGCGTCAATGGATGAAGCGGAAAGAAACGCCAATGCCAACATCAATATGATGCAGACTGCGGAAGGCGCCCTGGCAACCATGGACGAACTGCTGATTCGTATGCGCGCTCTGTCAATAGAAGCGTCAAACGGATCACTGACGTCCTCGGACCGTGCAGCGCTCAACGTTGAATTCCAACAGTTGAGCTCAGAATTGACCCGAATTGCCAATGTCACGAATTACAACGGTCTCAATCTGCTGAACGGCGATTACTCAAGTACTGGTGTGAAATTCCATATCGGTACGTTTAACGTACAGAATGAGGACTACTACCACGTCACATTTAGCAGCATGACAGCATCCTCTCTGGGGGTGAGTAGCCTGACGCTTACGAGCACGACCAACGCTCAGAATGCCATCGGAGCCATCGATACGGCTATTGATTTGAAGGATACTGAACGTACCAGAATCGGAGCCTACGTCGAACGTCTGCAGGGAACGCTAAGCAACCTGATGACATCCCGTGAAAACGCGGCAGCTTCCGAATCCATGATTCGTGACGCTGATATCGCCTCGGAAATGTCCAACTACGTTCGTGCCCAGATCTTGATGCAGACCGGTATTTCCATGTTGTCACAAGCCAATATGGTACCGCAGTTGGTTGCAGGTTTAGTCTCGTAAACCGCATCATCTGCGAACTAACTGTTTAACTCATTCAGAGTCTGTGCAATAGTCTCCTTCTTCATGCGGAGAGATTATAACATAAAGTTGGGATCTTCGGGGGTGTCCCCGAAGATCCCTACCCCTGATGCAAACAAAGTGGTGAGAGTATGCCAACAGGACAAGTCACAGGATTAGCCTCCGGCATCGATTGGCAGGAAACTATCCAATTGATGATGCAGATCGAAAGCATGCCCATGGTTCAGTTGGAGGATCGTAAAGAAGTTTACGAATCCAAACTGGAAGCCTGGCAGTCGATCAATTCCAAATTGTTGTCTCTTAAATCAACCATGCAGGGTATGGATGAAGTGGATGAAGTTCTGGTAAAATCTGCCAGCTCCAGCGATACCGATATTGCTACCGTTTCCGCTGAAGCCGGAGCCATTTCTGGCAGCTATTCACTGGAGGTTAACCAGTTAGCTCGAGCCGAAAAATGGACTCATGATGGCTGGGCCGATGAAAATACGACCCCGGTCAACAGCTCGGGCGGTGATCTGGTTTTTGCCTATAACTACGACGGCACTGACTATACTGTCAACGTCCCTGATGGCACCACCTTAGCAGAGCTTGCGCAACTTATTAATAACGATATTGATAATGAAGAAGTGACTGCTACGATGCTCAACGATGGCAGCGGCACTGGAACGGCTTATCACTTGGTTTTGACTGGTGCATCGGGAGCAGATAACACGATTACCTTAGCAGCAAACCCGCCCAACACCCTAAGTGGCTTCGAAAGCGGCAACTGGGGTGGCGTACCCACCCAATCAGCGCAAAATGCACAATTCCGCATCGATGGCTATCCTTCCGGCTCCTGGATTGAGAGCGAATCAAATGAGGTTTCTGACGCGATTACCGGCTTGACGATTATTCTCAAATCGACAAATATCGGCAGCGCCATCGATCTCTCCGTCGCCAACGATTATGATGCTGTTAAAGATAAAATCCAGGCCTTCGTCGATGCCTACAATGAGGCGGTCGGTCAGATCCAGCTTCAGACCAAATATAACGCGGAGACGGAAGAAGCCAGCCCGTTATTTGGCAATGGCAGCGCCATCAACATAAAAAGCAGCATTCAATCGATTATTGCATCGACCATCCCGGGTCTGGCCGACGGCGACATTTATCGCAGTCTATCAGAAGCAGGAGTCGAACTGGGAAACAACGGGATGCTTGAAATTGATGACGATAAATTGCAGGATGCCTTGGAGGAAGATTTCCAGGAAGTGGGAGAAATATTCGCCTTCAGCTCCAGCTCAACCAGTAACAATTTATCCTTTTTTTATCGCACCGAACAGACGCAGGGCGGCGAGTACGAAGTGATCGCCAATTATGATGCCGGTGGAAATCTCACTAGCGCCACTATTAACGGTCATGTAGCCTCTATCGAAGGCGACTATATCGTTGGGGCAAGCGGTGAAGCTGAAGCAGGTATGCGTATTGAATTTACCAACCCGGGCGGCGGCGCAGGATCTGTTTCAGCGACGATCACCTTAAAGACCGGGGCAGCCGTTCAGATTAATAATTATCTGGACTTCGTTACTGATCCCATTGACGGCACGGTTCAGATCGCCGAAGATGGCATCGAAGACGCAATCGAAAGTCTGGACCGCCAGATCGAACGCTGGGAAGAGCGTCTGGTAATAAAACAACAGCAATTAGAAGCAGAATTCCTCAACATGGAATTACTCATTAATAGCCTGCAGACAACCGGGAGTTATGTCTCGTCTGTAATGTCCGGATTATAGTATACAGGAATAGAAAGGTGGTTGAAAATGAGTGTGTACAATCCTTACAATGCCTACAATCAGGTAAAAGTCGAAACGGCTGATCAGAAAAAGCTCATCCTCATGGTCTACGATGCAGCGACCCGTTTCTGCCGCGAAGCCCGCGAAGCAATGGTCTCTGGCCAGGTCAGCACAAAAGGCGTCGCCATTCAGAAAGCTTATGACGCCATCGCCGAATTGCGTAAGTCACTGGATATGGATAAAGGCAAGGACGTTGCCGAAAGCTTGAACAAGCTGTATACTTTCCTGGGACACCAGTTGACGCTGGCGAATCTGAATAACGACACCGAAGTTCTGGACAGCGTCATTACGGTGCTGACAGACATGCGTAATACCTGGGTGATGGTCTTCGAGAAAGAATCCGCTATGGTGGATTAAATCTCTTGCATTACCGGGTTTTAATTCGTAAATTAAAAATTGATACTGAGATGTGGTGATCACTATGGCGAATGTCAAAGGAATAACACCCGAATCCGGCATTGGTTCTATTGGACGCAAACAGGTCCAGGAACAGAAGCCAGCCGAGCGCATTGAACGCGAACAACATGCGATTGAGCGCATCAAAGAAGATTCCCTGCAAGTCGATCAGCAGCGCAAGCTCGACGCGCAGATGATTGAAGATGCGCGTCTGCTGTTGGAAGAGCTGCCAGAAGTCAGAGATACAAAAGTCGCCGAGGTGCGTCGTAAATTAGCCGAAGGCTTCTACGAAAAACCTGATGTGATCAAGGCTGTGGCAGACAAAATCGTGAACGATCCCGCTGCATTGCAGAAAATGACAGGTGAAAAAGTTCGTCCTGACAAGGTAGAGGAGGCGCGCGATCGTCTCAACAGCGGCTACTATGATCAGGAAGACATTCTGAGCGAAACTGCCCGCAGAATCATCAAACGGGATAGTTAGACCTATTTTTCCAACCACCTTAAGGCGCTGGCAACAGCGCCTTTTTTATTGCCCTCAAACGGATCTCACCCGAATTCCAACGCTGCGAAAGGTCCTTTCCCGTAGGCAAGGTGACGGGTGGCCCGGCTGGCTCGCCCAGCCGGGTTTATCATAAACGCAGCGGAACAGCTTTCAGAAATCTCTTGAATTTATGCTTGACATTTGGGTGTGGGGGAGTGTAAGTTTTGGGAGTGCTTTCGCGAGGCTGTCACGGAGTCTTCCGTGCCTGATGGAATGTGTCATGGCGTGGCCATGACACCCGAGATAAAAAACAAAGCAGAAAAGCTTTTAAAAATCTCTTGAATTTATACTTGACAATTTGGGGGTGGGGAGTGTAACTTCTATGGGAAACTTGGTATGATATAGCCCAGACGCTCATGTATACAGACCGCCACATTAAGAAATATGCAAGACCGCATCAAAAGGGAGTGGAAAATGAATATAGATGATTTGACCCTAAAATATTTTGAAAGCATAAGAAATGAGATTAATCAGAGAGTTCAAACCCACTATTCACTTGTGGTCTATAAATTTTTGTTAGTAGGAGGTGTTTTGTCCTTCCTTATTTCGTCAACTTGTGGTAGCAAACAAATCCCTGCTTTTTTAGTTTCATCAATTTTTGCTTTTCTCTTTGATTTTATAATCTTAGAGAACCTTGGTTGGATAAGAGACGCTGGAAAATTCATTAAAAATCATATAGAAGATAAGAATCCTGGATTGCAGTTCAATTGGGAGAGTAAATTCATACAGTCTTCCAAACATTGGCGATGCTTTGACTGGAAATATTACCTCATCAGCAGTTGGTCTATCGGTCCTTTGCTCATTGCGGGTCACTTTGTCGTAAGTCTCAGAGATTCTGACACTTTAGAATCTTCACTTGAAGTTATATCTATTTCACTTGCTGTTATCTCACTAATGGTCATATATATAAAGTTAATCCGTTCTAAAACTAATTAACTTTCGCTTAGCTGTCACGGAGACTTCCGCGACTGATGAAATGTGTCATGGTCTGGCCATGACACCCGAGGAAACACAATAAAAAAGAGATTCATCTATGCCAGTAACAGGCGTATCGGTACTTAGACAACAACATGAAGGATCATTTCAAAGAGGTGGTTACTTCGCATGTGAAGATCCACTAGTTGAAGTTTGGAATCGAATTGAGCGGTTTGGAATATCA
>JAHJDJ010000220.1 GCA_018812585.1 bacterium | reverse complement strand
GGTGTCTCCGGCCCAAATAATGAAATCGTCGGCGTGCCCATGGCGTAGGCCAGATGCAGCGGGCCTGAATCATTCGTGATGAATAGATTCATGCGGTCCATTAAAGCAATAACCTCACGCAATGTTGTCCGGCCCGCAAGATTCACCGGCGTTTCACGCATCATGGCAATAGCGCGCTCCACATAGGGGACTTCATCTGGCGCTCCAACCAGAATCACCCTGACTCCCAATCTTTGAGACAGCAGATCCGCCAAAGCAGCGAAATTTTCCAGGGGCCAGCGCCGTTCTATTGCAACGTCAGAGGCATTGACGTTGATGCCTACGATGAAATCTCCGGGATCCACTTCTTCTGCTGCTAACAACTCATTGGCAGCGGTAATCTCACTAGCTCGCAAAGGAATCCGTTCTGGGAGAAGGTCGTCATCCGTGGGTTCATCATCGCTGCCAAAAACGTTCAAGACACGGTAAAATGTCTTGGCCATATGTTCATCTTCCCGGAATTCAACTCCCTTGGTGAAGAGTGTCGTCCGTCCCGGAATCACATAGCCCACACGATCCCCTACCCCGGCATAAAAGCTGATCAATTCTCCGAAATAAGCTAGAGGTTCAAGATTAACAATGAGATTAAAATTGAAGCTGCGCAGTGTAAAGAACAGCTTGATTAATTCCCGTGTAAAATCCCACAAAGTGGTCAGGCGCAGATAGATCGAGATATCATAGAGCCCGGAGCCTTCATAGACACCTTTATTTTGCTCAAGTGTGAGAAAGACGATTTCCGAGTCGAGATATTTGTTACGAATAGCACGCAGTGTCGGTGAGGCCTGGACTAAGTTCCCAATCCCCCAGAATTTGATAACCAAAATGCGATGAGGAATCTCCGGTCTTCGGAGAGGGGGAAACAGCCGCCGAAACTTATCGTAATAATAGAGATACTGGCAAATAACCCGGCCAACTCGGGAGTCAATAACTCGAATGAGCCCGAGGTTCATAGTAGTTACTATCTCCTTATATCCAGGTTAAGAAGGCGCGCACCATGCGCAGGAAGTTTATAAACTCAGCAGGCGATTTGATCCGCTGTAATGTACGCCAGACAATCTTGGGACGCATGTAGAAATTACGGGCAGCCCGATCGCGAAAGTCAGTAATCTCCCGGGCAGACAATCCGGGATAATTCGTGACAGATTTATCCTGCTCATACTCATCCCAGTTGTCGGTGGTCAGCCAGCCTTCTGTTTTTGCGGTTTTATAAAATTCAGATCCCGGCCAGGGGCTGGCGCAGTAGAACTGCGCGTAATCCAGATCCAGGCTGCAGGCGAAATCGTAGGTTTTCTGCAAACTCTCCTGTGAATCGCCCGGCAGACCTAAGACAAAATGGCCGGCAATCTGGAAACCGACCTTACGGGTCAGCTTTATAGCATCACGAATTTCTTCTATTGTGATGTCCTTTTTTATAGCGTCAAGAATCCTCTGTTCACCCGATTCGACGCCATAAGATATCATCCAGCAGCCGGATTCCTTCATCAACTCCAGCAGTTCCTGGTCGATGTTGTCAACGCGGCTATTGCACACCCAGCGAATGTTCAGATCGCGCTTTAAAATCTCGCGGCAGAGATCCTTTATAGCTTTCTTTACAATGGTAAACGATTCCGACCAAAAGAAGAAGTCTTCGACGCCGTATTTCTGTTTGAGGTGCTCCAGTTCGTCGACGATCAGTTCCGGCTTGCGGATACGGATCTTTTTGCCATAGTAGCTCTGTGCGACACAGTAAGTACACTTGTAGGGGCAGCCTCTGGCGGTTGTCACCATCAGGAAACGGCGGCCTGAGAACGGCAGCTTATAGTTGTCCAGATCAATCAGATCCCAGGCAGGATAGGGCAATTCGTTAATATCTCTGATAAATTCGCGCGCGGGTCCATGCTGAATCGATCCGTTACGTCTCTGCGATAATCCGGGAATATCATCAGTCTCTTCCCCGTTGTCGATACGATCTGCCAGATCAGCGATGGTCATTTCCGGTTCGCCGCGAATGATAAAATCCAAATCATCGCTCATCTTGAAAGAGTCGTCTGGTAAAGCCCCTACATGGATGCCGAATGCCGCAATTTTGGATTGCGGTGAAGCCTCTTTGACCAGCTTGGGGATGGTCATATCAAAATTCAACGACGGTGTCGTCGAATTCATCACGAAAAGATCGGGTTGGAATTCTGCAACGATGTTTTTCAATTTCTCACTATCCACGCCTTCGACACTACAATCATTGACCCGCACTTCATGACCGTGCTGCACCAGTACCGCGGCGCTTTCAGTCAGAGAAATTGGAGGCCAGGTGGTCGTCCAAACCCCTTCTTTCTGCATACAGCGTCCTTCACGGGTGAACCCAAACTCACCCGGAGACGGCGGATTGACCAGATGCACTTTCATATCGATTATCAGGCTGCTGCCGACGGTTTTTCGGAAACCGCCGCAGGCTCTGTTGATGATCTTCTCTTAGTGAATAATTGTTTGGAGGCCAGCGCATACTGTAAAAGTGTAAAGAAATTAATGCGCGACCGCTTCATTAACTGCAGTGCGTAGCAACCGTTGAAAACCAGTTGGAAAAGCGGATTCGGAGGCAGTTTGATCAACTGGCGAATGATTGGCTGCAAGAAGGGATACCGTACCGCCAGATGAAAGAACTTCTGCAGGTTTTCCATCTGTTGGATCTCTTTATTTCTGATCACCGAACCGGTGAAATAGCTGCCGCCAATTTCGTCAACCGGTAAGGTATGTCCGATTTCTTCTTCGACAAGCGCCCGGATTTCGGTGCCTGGGTAAGGCTGCAGGACGGAACACCACGGAAAGTCCGGCCGAATTTTCGCATTCATTTTAACGGTTTCAAAGGCGTCATCCAGGGATTCCCCCGGAAGGCCTAACATATTGTAGGTGCCAAAGTGCAATTTATGCTTATGGAAAAGCCTGGCTGCTTCGTAGATGTCTTCATCCTTGACGCGTTTTGCCAGAACACCATTACGGATAGCTTCCACACCGGATTCCACGCCGAAAACAGTTGAGATGCAGCCTGCTTCCTTCAGTGCTACGACCAACTGTTCGTCAACCAGATTGGCGCGGACTGTGGAAAGAAATGGCAGGCCAATCTCTTTTCTATAAAGCTCTAAGAACGGATACAACCATTTCCGGTTGACGATCAGGATATCATCCGAGAAGCCGATGAAGCGCACCGGATAGTTATTTTTAACGTGCTTGATCTCTTCGATGACATTTTCCGCGCTTCTGAATCGTACCCATTTTCCTTTACCGTGGTATAGTTTCATCAACGTATGGTTGGCGCAGAAATTGCATTTATATGCACACCCGCGGCCGGAAATGAAGTTCTTCGACGTTTCACGTTTAGTCAGTGGGTAGCGATCATAGTAAGTTCTATCCGGCCAGGGAAGGCTGTCGAGATCGGTAACCAAAGGTCTGATCGGATTTTCAATGATCTCCTCGTCGCACTTAGCCCAGATATTATCGATCTTGCACGGATCGCCATCGCCGTCGAGCGCTCGGCCTAAATCATCAGCAGCTTCTTCCCCTTCTCCAACGCAGAGATAATCGACGTCAGGGTGTTCGATCATCTTGGGATAAAAGGTCGGATGCGGGCCACCGAATAGCGACACAATTTCAGGATGCCTGGTTTTATAGCGATGAGCAAAATCAATCGCCCAATGGTGCATCCCAGTGGTGCAGGAGAAACCGATAATTTGCGGATTGTAGGATGCAACATCTGCGAACGCATTAGTGCCCTGCACGTCGATAAAAATACGCGCTTCGTGTCCTGCCCGCTGCAAGAAAGCGGAGAGAGACATTAAGCCTAAATTCTCAGTATAAAGATTTTGTATCAGGGCAAAACGTGCCATTTCTTTTCATCCGTCCAAACTTATTGCTTCCACTTTCCTGTTACGGACATCAGTAGTATAAAAGCGTACTCAATAGACCTCCTGAAGAAGTTAGGCGTCCGCATGGCGAAGCGGATGACGCGAAGCGGATTGCCATAGAACTTCACAATAGCCCTGCGCCGCATCTTTTCCAGTTTGATGCTGGGCACTTTCGACAGGTTGACCGATATTTCGTAATAATTCATGTACCCTTTGCGCAGTTTCATACCTGCGGCCAGGGCCTGGTCCCAGAATTCTGTCCCCGGGAAGGGCGTTAGTAATAAAAATGTTGCCGTATGCAGTTTCGACTTTTTGGCATATTGAATTGTCTTTTCCAGCTCTTCTTCCGTCTCGGTGGGGAATCCCATCATGAAAAATCCGCCCGAAAAGAATCCCTTTTTGTCTGCCATGGCGATATTCTGCATCGCCTTTTCGAGATTGAGGTTCTTGTGTATCAACTTCTGAATGCGGTCACTGCCGGATTCAATGGCAAAAACCAGACGATAAACGCCGGCTTCCTTCATGATGTCAAGCAGCTCTTCATCGAAATTATCAGACCGCAGTCCATTAGGGAAGCTGAAATTCATGTTCAACTTCCGGTCTATGACTTCCCGGAATATCTCTTTAGCTCGAGGAATATCGACGTTGAAGATATCATCGACAAATTCTATCTCTTCGATGCCGTAAGTATTACGCAGAAACTCCATCTCCCCGACGACTCGCGCGGTGGAATGCTTGCGCACCTTCTTCCCAAACAGATTATGGCAATAGGAACACTTGAAGGGACAGCCGCGCGACGAAACCAAAGGCAAAACGCGGTCGTTCTTCTGGTGAGGATTCATGGTACGCATCACCATGAAGCGCTTTTCAAAGTGCTTTTCCAGGTCAATCAGATCCCAGGCCGGTTCCGGAATGTCGTCCAGGTTGTCCATGAAACCACTTGGCGGATTGATCATAATCCCGCTATTGTTACGATAGCGGATTCCTGGCACTTCGCTTAAGGCGCCGCCTCGTTCCTGTACCTCCAGCCACTTTACGTAATTCTGTTCGGATTCGCCTAGAAAGATCGTATCAATATTTAAATCTTCCAAGGCCTGGTCCGGATCGCTGCTGGGATAGGGTCCGCCCATCAGGATGGGTCGATTCGGCCAGAGCTTTTTAAAGGCCTGGGCTGTCTTATGTGCAGCCACATATTCGATCGTCATACTGGTGATGCCGATGATGTCAGGATCGAAACCTTCCGCTCGAGCTAATATCTCATTGATCTCCAGATCGTGCAGGCGTGCGTCGATGATCTTCGCTTCGTGCTGCCCGGATTGCCGCGTCACCGCGGACAGGTAAAGCAACCCCATGGGTGGGGGCACATAAGCGACGTCACCGTTGGGCCTGACAAACAATACTCGCACGTCTACTTCTCGTAATTAAAGAAAACAATACCGAAAAGAATGATTATTTTTTCGAAAAAGCGATCCCGCCAGGGTGTGGTACGGAGAATGCTGATCACACGGCGGGGATCCAGGTAGAATTTCTTGTAAGCGATTTTACGCAGCTCTTCTAAACGCTCCGTGGGAACTTTGGAGACATTCAACGACACCCTGGAAAAATGTTTCGGATCGCTGGAAAGATCATAGCCGCGGGCTTTCAGATCATGCCAGACGTCCGTGTTTGGGAAGGGCGTCATAATCGAGAAGGTTGCCGTATGCAGCGGTGAATCCACTGCAAATTTTATCGTGTTCCATACCTCTTCTTCGGTTTCGTCCTCGAAACCGATCATGAAGAAGGCGCCGACCGAGAAGTTGCGGCTGCAGGCGTTCTTGATGTTCACCATTGCCTTCTCGAGGTTCACATTCTTGCGAATTTGCTTTTGAATACGGGGATTGGCCGATTCTATCGCCACCACCATGCGGTAAACGCCGGCCTCTTTGAATAGGTCCAGCAGCTCATCATCGAAGCGGTCGGCCCGCAAGCCATTGGTGAAGCTGATCTTGAAATCAAATTTCTCAGCGATGATACGCCGGAATATTTCCTTAGCGCGATCCAGATCGACGTTGAAAGTGTCATCCAGAATCTCTACCTCTTCCACACCGTGTTTCTCTTTGAATTCACGCAGTTCGGCGAGCACATTTTCTATCGAACGATAGCGGAGCTTTTTCCCAAACAGGTTATGACAGTAGTTACAACGGAACGGGCAGCCGCGGCTGGTCTGAATGGGCAGTACCCGTTTTTTCATCTGATGCTGATTGGAGGAGGTGCGCTTACCAGCCTTGCGGTAGTTGAAATATTTCTCCAGGTCCAATACGTTATACGCCGGGAATGGCAATTCGTCTAAGGCGTCTATGAACTGCATGTCGCCGGTGATTTTTACTTCACCATTGTCCCGATAGGCGATTTGTGGAATATGACGCCAATCCTCTTTTTGTTCCAGAGCATTCAGCAGTTGATGAAAGGTGCGTTCGCCCTCTCCCAGAACACAGTAGTCGATATTTTCATCAGTCAGGGCTTGTTCATAATTTGAGGTGGAATAGGGACCACCCACCACGAAAATAGCTTGGGGTACGGCTCTACGGCTTCTTTTAGCGATCTCCTTGACCTCACCGACCTCGACAGACATGGCGGATATGCCGACAACATCGGGTTGTCGATCGCGCAGAATCTCTTCCCATTGGTCAAAGGAGTATTCGTGATAGCGTCCGTCGACAACTTCAACCTGGTGACCGCTGTACTCACGCAGATATGACGTCAGGTAGAGGAGGCCTAACGGGGGCGCCGCAGAGGGAATCATAGAATCGGGTCGTATGAGGAGTATTTTCATTGTATGAAAGTCTGAGAGTTTAGACGTTTAAACGTTGGAACATTGCGGGGATAAACCCCGGCGCTGCCAACTTGACAGACAGGAATGTCTGTCCTCCTTATCATATTTCTTGATAGACAGGAATCAGTCGAAGCCTGACACCTGTCTGTCCTACTTATCGTATTTGAAGAAGGAGGCCATAATCAGGATATAGATTTTTTCCCAGAAACGGTCTCTCCAAGGAGTCGAGCGCATGAAATTGATCAGCCTCTTCGGATTTAAATAAAACTTGCGGAAGGCGATTTTGCGGATCTCTTCCAGCCGTTCGGACGGCACTTTGGAAATGTTGGCAGACACCTTCTGGTAGCATTCGAAATCAGCATCTAAGTTATATCCTGCTTCGGCAGCCAGTTTCCACATTTCAGTGTTGGGAAACGGCGTGACAACGAAGAAGGCGGCGGTGTGCAGTTCCGATTCCCAGGCGAAGCGGACGGTATCCCAACATTCCTCTTCGGTCTCATCCTGGAAGCCAATCATGAAGAATCCGCCCAGCGACATGCCTCGCTTGGCTGCCAGCGCGATGTTCTTCTTAGCTTTTTCCAAATCCATGTTTTTACGGATCTGCTTCTGGATTCGTGGACTGGCGGTTTCGATAGCAAAGACTAACCGGAAGACGCCTCCCTCTTTAAACAGGTCGAGCAGCTCCTCGTCAAAGCTATCACTGCGCAAACCGTTGGGGAAACTGATCTTGAAATTAAACTTTTCGTCTATGATGCGACGGAAAACCTGCTTTGCCCGGGCGATGTCGAGATTGAAGATATCATCGATGAATTCGATTTCGGTGGCGTCGTATTTCTCCTTCATCAGTTTCAGTTCGCCGATGACATTTTCGACGGAACGTTTCCTTAATTTCTTGCCAAACAGATTATGGCAGTAGGTGCAGCGGTAGGGACAGCCGCGCGTCGTCTGCATAGACATAACGCGTTGGGTGGCCTGGTGTTGATTGAAGGCGTTCCGTTTGGAGGTGCTTTTATGGTTGAAGTATTCTTCCAGATCGATGGCGTCCCATGCAGGGTAGGGCAGTTCGTCGAGGTTGTCCAGAAAGTCCCTGAATTCGGTTTTGACCAATTCGCCGTTCTGGCGGAAGGCGATTTCACTGACTTCCTTCCAGTCCTCGCTGCCTGCAGCCAATCGGTCGACCAATTGGGTGAAGGAACGTTCCGCTTCGCCGATTACTGCAATGTCGATGTTGGGATCTTCTAATGCCTGCATGTAATCTGAGGTCGCATAGGGTCCGCCAACGATGAAAGTGGCTTGCGGCAGGACTTTCTTGGTTCTGGCTGCAAGCTCGTGGGCTTGAGGAGATTCCATGGAAAACGCCGTTACGCCCACCAAGTCCGCCTTAGAAGCTGCGATCGCCTTTTCACAGCGGTCGTCATCCCACTCCTTCAACCGGGCGTCCAGAATCTCAACCTCATGATCGCCGCCATGTTCCCGCAGATAGGACGTCAGATAGAGCAGCCCTAAAGGGGGCGCACAGGATGGCACATCACTGTGGGGGCGTATCAGTAAAATCTTCATAGTGTTACGATCTAAGTTATGCGATTATCTGGAGGACAGACACTTGTCCGGCAACTGCCGGATTCTTGTCTGTCCTCTGCTTACGAAATGTCAGGCAGTGGTATAGCCATTCCCACGGAAGAATCAACCAGAGGCTGACAAATGCCTGACCTCCAAATCAATTAAAATTCCTTGCCCGTCATTGACATCCTTGCTGCACGGAGGAAATTCTTAAACAGATTCCATTTGCGGGGCGTCGTGATGAAGATTGACAGGATCCGTTTCGGATCGAAATAGAACTTGCGGAAAGCCAGCTTGCGCAATGTCTCTAGCTGTTCGTTCGTCATCTTCGACAGATTGGTGCTGATGGCGCCGTAATCCGAAAACATGCCGTCCATGTTATAACCCAGATCCAGCGCTTCCTGATACATCGGAGTATTCGGAAACGGCGTCAGAATGAAGAAACTGGCGGTATGCAGTTTCGACTGCATTGCAAAATTGATGGTGCTCCACGCCTCTTCTTCTGTTTCATCCCGAAATCCTAACATGAAGAATCCGCCCGTCGATATCCCCCGTGACGCCGTGTAATTGATAATCTCCATGGCACGATCCAGTTCCAGGTTCTTCTTGATCATCTTCTGCACCCTGGGCGTCCCCGACTCTACGGCGTAATTGATGCGGTAGGTTCCGGCGGCTTTCATCTTATCGACCAGCTCTTCATCCATCTGGTCCGCGCGTAGTCCGTTCGGAAACGACATTTTCAGATCCCAACTATTCTCTACGATGCCGTCGCAGATCGCTTTGGCCCTATCCCGATCTAAATTGAAAACGTCATCAATGAATTCGATCTCATTGACACGAAACTCATCTACCAGCCACTTCAGTTCGCCCAGAACATTTTCGACGGATCTTTTCCTGAGTTTCTTCCCGAAAACGTTATGACAGTAGGTACACTGGTAGGGGCAGCCTCGAGTTGAAAAGATTGAGATGCCGCGCTCGCGCATCTGAATCGGATTTGTCAAGCGGCGGACCTTGCCGAAGTGGAAATAGCTTTCCAAATCAATCATATCCCAGGCGGGATAAGGAATTTCGTCGATATTGTCGTGCAGTTCAGGCATGGATCCCGCAACGATATTGCTGTTGTTGCGGTAAGCAATACCGCGCAGTTTATCAATGTTATTGCCGTTTTCCAACGTCTCGATCAGATGATGAAACGTGATCTCCCCTTCCCCGCGTGCAGTAAAATCGAGGCTTTCGTCTTCCAAAGCTGCGTTGTAGTCAGACGTCCCATAAGGGCCACCGATGATCGTCGTGCAGTCTGGCGAGTGCGCCTTGGCCAGTTTAGCATAACGATGCGCCGCCGCCTGCTCCATGGAAAAAGCCGTGATACCGACCAGATCAGGCTGTTTTTCTCGGATCACGTCTGCCACCTGATTGTCGGTCGGCAATTCGCTGCGGCCATCCAGAATCGATATTTCGTCCAATCCAGGCCGCATCTTGCGCAGATACCCCGCCAGATACATCAAACCTATCGGCGGCGGGGCTACCGGGATCCCTGAATTGGGACGTAATAATAATATTTTCACGTGAAGTTCTTAGTTTTTAGTTTCCGAAAGCGCGGCGGTTTCCGGTATGATCGGACCGACCTCGTCCTTTTTCTTCAATTCGCGTCCAGTGAAGATCATGCGGAACAAGTACCCGATCCCATCCATCAGTCCTACCCGGAACGGATTCGCCTTCAAAATCAGCCATACCCTCTTGGGCGTCAGGTAGAACTTGCTGTAGGCAGCTTTATGCATTTTCCAAAGCTTCTTATTATCCACATTGGATATATTCACCGAGATGTCGTGATAATCGCTGAACCGAGCCGACATATCTTTACCAGCTTCCAGAGCCTGGTTGTAGATTTCAGTATTAGGAAACGGAGTGAGGATGAAGAAACTGGCAATAATCAGTTTGGACTTGACTGCAAAGTCGATGGTCTGACGAATCTCCTCTTCAGTCTCATCTAAGAATCCCATCATAAAGAAGCCGTTGCAATTGATGCCATTCTTGGCGAGCAGATTGATGTTTTCCTGCGCTTTTTCAAGATCAACGTTCTTTTTGATCAGCTTCTGAATGCGGGGGCTGCCGGACTCGATGGCTACGGTTATCCAGTAGACGCCACCCTTTTTGAATTTCTTGATCAGTGCTTCGTCGAGGCGTTCAGAACGCAGCCCGTTCGGGAAAGTGATGTCGAAATGCAGTCCCTCTTGCTCCATCCGGTCGAAGATTTCGTGCGCTCTTTCCATATCCATATTGAAAATATCATCGAGGAATTCCAACTCTTTGACACCGAATTGGCGTTGCAGCATTTTCAGTTCTTCGATGACATGATCGGTGCTGCGCTTCCTCAACTTCTTACCGAATACATTGTGACAATAGGTGCAGCGGTAGGGGCAGCCTCTCGTGGTAAAGACGGAGACCGATTCGTTGTGGCGCTGAAGCTTGTTCATCATGGAGCGTTTTCCCTTGCGGGAAAACATGAATTCCAGATCGACCAGATCCCAGGCAGGCACGGGAATCTCATCGAGATCATCAATCATATCATGGTAGCCGTTATCGATGACTGATCCGTTCTGACGGTAAGTAATGCCTGGTATATCGCCTAAATCACCGCCGTTATCAAGCGCATTCAATACTTTCAGAAAAGACTGTTCCCCTTCACCGATGAAAGCGATATCGATATTTTTATCAGCGATGGCAGAAGCTGGGTCTGAGGTTGGATAGGGTCCACCGAGGAAGATTTTGCAGTCCGGTAACGCCTGCTTCACGCGCGCAGCCAAATCATGCGAAACTTCCATCTCCAGCGAGAAAGCTGTAAGACAAAGAAGATCCGGCTTATATTCCGCAATGATTTGTGTCAGCTTATCATTCCGGGTGTAGTTCACACGCGCATCATAGATTTTCAGTTCGTCACTACCACGGCGCTTACGGATATAGGCTGCCAGAGACATCGCTCCCAGAGGCGCGGGAGCCGCAACGATTTCACTGTCGGGACGGGTAAACAGGATACGCAT
>JAHJDJ010000219.1 GCA_018812585.1 bacterium | reverse complement strand
GGGCTCTATGAAGTGGTGCGCAGTTACTATGGCCGTCTCTTCCAGATGGAAGCGCACATTGAGCGTCTGAATTACGGCGCTCAGCAGATCTGTCTGCACACTACCGATTTCTCCTATCTGACCGAAGTCTGCCAGACCCTATTGGAGAAAAACGGTCTGCTGGATAAGGACGCCACGGTCTACATCCAGATCACGCGCGGTGTCGCGGCAAGGCTGCACACGTTTCCAGGTCCTGATACGCCGGAGACAGTGTTCGCCTCTGTGCAGCCTTTCAAAGCAAAGACCGAGCAGATGGAAAACGGCGTCAAAATTCTGCTGGTGCCAGACCAGCGCTGGGCACGCACGGACATCAAGTCGGTGAATCTGCTGCCCAACGTCATCGCCCAGCAGCGAGCCGTAGATGCTGGCGCGGCTGAAGCCGTTTTCGTCCGTGACGGAGCCGTAACCGAAGGATCTCACAGCAGTTTTTTCGCGGTGTTAGACGGCACGGTCATCACCCGGCCCCGCTCGAACTATATCCTCGCAGGGATCACCCGGCAGGTGATTCTGGATCTGTGCCATCAACTGAATCTGCCCTTCGAGGAAAAATCCATCTTTCAGGAAAAGGTTTACGACGTCGATGAAGCCTTCATCTCAGGCACCACGACCGAAATCACTCCGGTAGTGCAAATCGACGAGCGAACCATTGCATCCGGTAAACCTGGACCCATCACGAAAAAGTTGCAGGAAGCTTTTGGGATGTTGGTGGAGTGATTCACGAGTATATCGGGTAGACTAAGCGTAGCGCAGTCTACCATATTTCCTGATTTCGACCGAAAAACTATGGATCCTATCTACTTAGATTATAACGCCACCACACCCATCGACGACCAGGTGGCCAGAGCGATGATGCCTTATATCACTGAGCATTTTGGCAATCCTTCCAGCAAGCATGAATACGGGCGCGTCACCTGGGAAGCGGTCGAAATGGCTCGCTGGCAGGTGTCGAAGCTATTGCGTTGTCAGCCCGAAGAAGTCGTCTTCACCAGCGGCGGCACGGAATCGAACAATTACGCCATTATCGGCGCGGCGCTGGCTAACCGCGAAAAAGGCAGCCATATCATCACCTCTGCGATTGAACATCCCGCAGTGACCGAAGTCTGCCGCTATCTGGAAGGAAACGGTTTCTCTGTGACTTACCTGCCTGTCGATCAGCATGGTCTGGTTGACGTGGGTCAGGTTGAGGATGCCATCACCGACCAAACCATCCTGATAAGCGTCATGCACGCTAACAACGAAGTCGGCACGATTCAGCCCATTCGTAAAATCGCCCAAGCAGCACGTCAACGCGGCATATTGATGCACACCGATGCCGCGCAGTCGCTCGGCAAAATTCCAGCTCAAGTCGATGATTTGGGAGTCGATCTGCTCTCCGTCGCCGGTCACAAACTGTACGCTCCGAAGGGGGTCGGTGCGCTTTACATTCGGGATGGAGTAAAACTTCAGAAGCTGATACACGGCGCCAATCACGAATCCGGAAGGCGCGCGGGCACAGAAAACGTGATTTTAACGGTTGCGTTGGGCGAAGCTGCGGTAATTGCAGAACAGCAACTCGATCAATACACCAGCCACATGAAAGAAATGCGCGATAAACTGGAACAAGCCTTGCAGAAGAAAATACCAGGCCTTCGCCTGAACGGACACCCTGAGAAGAGATTACCGAATACCTGCAGTGTTGGTTTCCCGGGCGTCATTGCCACCAGGCTGCTTGCTGCCATGCAAGACGTAGCGGCATCCCCGGGCGCGGCCTGTCACAGCGACGGCTCGGTGACTTCTGCGGTACTCACTGCTATGGGCGTTGCACCTGAAATCGCAGCAGGAACCATTCGCTTTTCAGTGGGACGGCACACCATCGCAGAGGAAATCGATCAGGCTGTTGAGTCCATTGTTAATGCGTTGGAGATGGTTAAAAGCAGATAGGGGAATTTGAGCCGATGATCTTTAAGCGAAAAGACGCCTTCCGTGTTTCCAAGCACAGTGTTGCTATGGAGATTTACAACGGGAAGGAACAGTGTCCTCAAGCAGCAGTTGCCTATCAGGAAACCGAAACAGGCCATGCGCAAGAATTTGCACATAATAGAAGCGCCTTTATTTTCTATATTATAGAAGGCGCTGGAACCTGGTACATCGAAGATCAGCCCTACGAAGTGGAAGCGACCGATGTAGTGATCGTTCCTCCGGGAAAGAAATTCTACTATAAGGGAAAATTAAAGCAGATCTGCATCACCGCTCCGGCCTGGGAAGAGGAATACGAGACCCAAATTCGACCTGTGGATCTATAGAGACAGGCATTTGGCCGCAGATAATAGGCTGAAAGCTCCAAAAATATAGAAAAATTAGTGCATTACAGACAATAATTTCTTAAATTAATGTTGGTGCGGGAAAAGATTGAAATTGGGCGCGGGATATCCAGACGATCGTATTGCGTGTGTTGGAAGACAATAAGATAGGACTTTCATTCTGGCGTAAGCATGGTTTCGTTGCACGCGTCTATGAGATGAGGCGGATACTGGAATAACGGCTAACAGTTTGTTTTGAAAAATACGACCGACTTCTCAAGGGGATACCATGGTTGAGCAGCGAATCCATGAGATTATCAAGCAGATTTCTGACCAGGAACGCTTTTCCGGCGTAGTGTTGGTGCAGAAGGGGGATGATGTGCTCCTGCATCGCGCCTACGGCTATGCCAGCCGCGCCTGGAAAATTTTAAACTCTTCCGAGATGCTTTATTCCACGGCTTCACTCACGAAGATGTTCACTGCGGCTGCCGTATTGCAGTTAATCGAAAGCGGCCTACTCTCTCTCAATACCAAAGTTCAGAATATTCTGAAACTTGAGCGCCCCGCTATTTCTACTGATATTACTCTCCAGCATCTATTGATGCACACTTCCGGGCTGCCGGATTACTACGATGAATACCAGTCTTCGGATCTGGAATATGCTCAGCTCTGGGAACATCGGCCGAATTATTCAACGCGGCATTTGTCCGATTTTCTGCCTTTAGTCCCTAACCGTATGCCCGACTTCAAACCGGGCGAACAGTTTGCTTATTGTAATACAGGATATATCATTCTTGGATTGCTGATTGAGAAAATTGCAGAGCAATCTTACTACAGCTATGTGAAACAGAACGTCTTCTCCAAAGCAGGTATGCGAAGGTCTGGTTTTCTGCCGTTGGATCACACAGTAGAGAACGTGGCCGATGGACATATCGCCATTTTAGATGAAGACGATAAAGTAATCGGCTGGAAACGTAACATCTTCTCAGTGCCGCTTAAGGGATCGCCTGATGGTGGCGCTTTCAGCACGACTACCGATCTGATGCTCTTTTTCAATGCTCTGAGGAAGGGCAAACTGCTCAATGAAAAATTGACCAATCAGATGCTCACCGAATATGGTCAGGTGAACCACGAAGGAGACCAATCCTGGGCGTATGGTTTAGGATTAGCATTTCTGCTGGATGGAAAGGACGTCATCCGCTATGGGCATTCAGGCGATGATCCCGGAGTCAGCACGAAGGCTTTTCACTACCCCAGACAGGAGATCGATTTGATCATTCTGGGAAACCAGACGGATTGCGCTTCTGAAGTGGGGGAGAGGCTGCATGAGATGATTATGATGTGGTAGCACATCGTTTATACTTTGACGTTTAACTTTGGAAATATCCCTACAATACTCTGGAGGAACCCATGAAGCAGGCCGCATTCTTTGTGCTGATGACTTGTATCTTTGCGCAGCTATCCCTTGCTGGTGGTGAGATTCCGCCCCGCGCCGGTTTGTATGATCCCGTCACGCTGCGTTCAACCACAACCGGAGATCTTTATCCCATCTTCCCTGAAGATGCAAATTTGATCCCCCCGATGGATCCGGATCGCGTCGATGACGTCGATCAAGCGTTGACCATCCTGATTCGCACGCCGGACATTGCCAACATTCACATTCCAGAGAGTTTTGACAGCCTGCTGTATTCCACAGGAGTTTATCCCTCCGGCAGTATGAACGATTATTTTCTGGAAAGCTCTTACGGCGCTTTCGGCGTCGAAGGTGAAGTTGTCGGCTGGGTGATGGCGCCGGAAAATTACCACTACTACACGTGGGGTAATAACGGATTCGCCAGTTATCCGCATAATGCACAGAAACTGGCTGAGGAAGCTGTGCTTGCAGCGGATGCTTTAGGCGTAGATTTCAGTCAGTACGACAACGACAACGATGGCTGGGTGGATGCATTGATCATCGTTCACCAGGGCCCCGGCGCAGAAAACACCGGCAGTGTCGACGACATCTGGTCGCACCGCTGGGGACTGCATGATCCCATCGAATTGGACGGAGTCATGGTCTACGACTATTGCATGGACCCCGAGTTGTCCGGAGTGGGCGCCACCGGTGAAATCGAACATATCGGCGTATTCGCACACGAATATACACATCTGCTGGGTCTGCCTGACCTGTACGATTACGACAGCAAATTAGATCCGGTAACGCACTATACTCCCAACGATGCAAATGACCATCCGGTGATGGACTGGGGAATCATGGGTTATGGCGGCTACGGTCTTTCATCTTATGGCCGTGGAGCTTACCCTAATCACCACAACGCTTACTTCAAATATCTGCTGGGTTGGGTCGAACCAGTTTTACTGGGGTTATCTCAAACCGGCATTGAAGTTCCCTCCTACGAGACGAATCCCGTCGTTTACAAGATTCCGATCAACGGCTCCGATACGGAATTCTTTCTCGTGAGCAACGTCGATCCCACCAATCCCGACGCCATTTTTGACAAGTACGACAGCGATTTCTCAGCGTGGTTCCCGCAGTTTACACCCGGCTCAAACACTTTGGACGCCGGTTTGGTCATCTCCCACGTTGATGAAGAGATGCCGCTGAACAACGGCTGGCCAGACGATCCGCATTACTGCTGTAGAATCGTCGATGCCGGCTACACGGAAGCGCAGGTTTGGCCGGGTATCGAGTACACCGAATGGTGGTATCCCTATGAATTCCGTGTCGGCGCTGCGTTTTCCGCGGAAGACAGTCAGGATGAATTGACGCCGGAATCGGATCCCAGTTCGGATGGATATTACGGACCTTCCGGCATTCGCATCACCAATATCAGTAATTCGGGCCCCCTGATGACTTTCGATCTTGAATATTCAGGAGGCTCGCCTGATTTCGAATACGCCGGTTATCTGGTTGAAAACGATGGCCGAGACGAAGATGGTT
>JAHJDJ010000218.1 GCA_018812585.1 bacterium | reverse complement strand
GCCTACCAAAAGCAGGCTGGCTAATATCGTACGACTGACGTTCGATTCCAATTTTGCCCCTACCAACCCGGTAAAATCCATAACCATCAGACTTATCATGACAGCAGCCCATCCAAGGGATAGACCGACCGCCACATCCACCGGAAAATGGACGCCGATATAAATTCTGCTGAGTCCTGTTAAAAAGGCTGCCACGAGAATGATCCAGCGCAGCAGAGGCTTCGATACTGCCGTGAAAACAATCGCCACAGACATGACAGATGCACTATGGCCGGACGGAAAACTTTTATGCCGCAGTATTTGACCTACAATATGCACGTGATCAAATACCGAGGCAGGCCGAGGCATGTCAAATAATGATTTCAACGGCTGTACCAGTATCATTCCAACCAACAAAGCCATCATACCCGCAATCCCGGCTCGAGGAAAACGCAGCGCCAGCCAGAGGCAAAGCAATGTCGCGGTGTACCCGTCACCCAACTGAGTAATGTAAAACATCACCGTGTCAATGACGGAGGAAGAATGCCCGTTGATCAGTCCGAAAATCTGCTGATTAAATAGCGCTGACAGTACAATCAGCACTGTAAAAAACAGTAGAAACCAGCCCGTTTTCCCTTTCAACCAATCCATTTCTAACTTGTTTAACCCTTCGATTGTTCAGTCGTCTTAGATTTAATTAAGATAAAATAAATATAAGTCTCTAGAGGAATAAAATCAAGAGCGGTGAGGATGGTTTGCTGAAAGTGTTTTAATCGCCACAGGATCTAACAATACCCTCGCTATTCCACCCCCTTCCACGAATTCATCTGCCATTATGTTCCTGAAATCCCTGGAAAACGCGGCATAATTTCGTAAAGCTGCGTGAGGGAAGCGTTCAGCTGCTGGCATGAGGCTGCCCGTAACATTTTAAAGCGCCCGGTAAGTAATTAACTATTTCAGCCCAGAAGGCCTAAAGGAATCAAGGCAGTGATCCACTGACGTGGAATGCCAAGGAAGGAACAACTGAGGAGAGAGCCGGCATTGGAATCTTGCTCTCGATTGGGGTTAATGCGAAGTTTATTCAGCCTTCAACATCATCGTCCCTGCGCTTCAGAACTGCCGAAGCGCAGAAACGATAAATCACCTTTCTCACTGAATTGGTCTAACCCGCAACATTTTCGGCGACCAGCTTTTGTACTGTCGGTAGTCCGGGCTTGACTTTCATGCTGACTTCCATATAGAAAGGCAGTCCATTCAGCTCAAAGGGAATCACCACGACAGGAACTCCGCCTTTGTGACCGATGCTGTGGCCCTTGCCAGTGACAACAGTGGGGATCGAAATATGATAAACGATGCCTATCGCGTTGAATTCTTCCTTTGCACCACCGGCAACGATGTTCGCCAATTCCCCAACCATATCCTGTACCTCTTCATTGATGTGAGGCAAAGTTTCGCCCATCAACAGCTCATAAGCTTTTAATGCTGCTTTTTCAGGAAACGTCAACGCCACAGATCCCACGACTTCCTGCGAAGCGAAACCGATGATTCCGGAAACATCCCCGCTGGCTTTGTTATTGCTCTTTAAAAATGGTTGATTTCGTCCCGGAGAGACGCTCAGCATGGTTTCTAAGGTGTTGTTCAAAGACGAAATAAATGGATTGATGTATTTGACATCCATGACTACTCCAAATTTTATTCTGCCTCACTAACTGGATTGCATCTGGCTAGCAAACCTTTAACTTTTTCAGCTAATGTCGCGGCTGTAAATGGTTTGACTATGTAACCATTTACACCATTCTTCAGCGCTTCGATCACCTCTTTCTTAGCCGCTTGTGAAGTGATCATCATGATAGGCAAATCCTTGTATTTCGGATTTGCACGGATGGTCTTCACCATAGTCAGACCGTCCATCACGGGCATATTCCAGTCCGTCAAGACGATATCTATACCGTCCAATTTGGCCAACGCTTCTTCACCATTTTCCGCTTCTTCGATGTCGGTCAGGTTAAAAGCTGCCAGGTTTTTTTTAATAATCCGGCGCGTCGTAGCAGAATCTTCGATCACAAGTACTTTCATAGTTCTCCCTCCTGGATGCTGGGGTGATCCACTCTATAGTCACTAATATCTTTCCCCACAATGGTCATTTTTAAAATGTCCCCATTAATATCGCAGTAAGTTTCCAATATGGGTTCATCTAAGGTTTCGTACCGACCCTTGCCTGTAACCGGAAATCCCCATTCATACTCCTGTTCCGGGGGAATCAACTCCTTCATGAAACAGCCGCCAATGGTATTCAGCAATTCAGCCATCGAATCCCGTATCATATCATCATGAGGATTTTCCATTCCCATTCCGTAGAGAACTTTGCACAAAGCTGAAGCATAGCCCTTTGAAACTTCTACTACGATAATCCCTGAAAGCGGTGCTTTCAAACCAAGTTCCGCCCAGAATTTCTCGTTCTCCCCTGATCCTGAATCGGTTCCTGGGGAATCCGTGAAGTAGCCACTTTCTGGATTTAGCAGCTTGCCGTTGAAGACGTCGATTCGTTCAGAATCAGCGATCTTTTCGACTTGCTCGAATGCTATCTCTTCCATTGTATGAGAGAGAGCCCTGAGAAGAGAGCGCTCGAGTAACTCGACATTTTCGCTCATACTTATCCCCATGTCGTTTTTTCAGGTTTGATCGTCTGTGGCAGCACGTCCATTAATTTTGCGGGTGTGATTGGCTTGGATAAAACCGCCAGAGCGCCAAGCTCTTTTAATTCAGCTTCCTTCGCAGGACTGCTGAGACTGCTGATGACTAAAACTTCCAGACCAACCAGCTTGGGGCTCGACTTGACTCGCTTCAATAGGGATTTACCATCCATAACAGGCATGTTGAGGTCGGTAATCAGCAAATCTGCCTGGCGCGTCCCGGCCAATTCAAGAGCTTCCCTGCCATCGCAAGCTTCAAGAAGTGTCGTTGAGTCATACCCCGCGATCTCCAAGCATCGCTTGACAAACATTCGTGCTGTCGCTGAATCATCAGCGATGATGATGGTTTGAAACATGATCAAACACCTTCATCTAAGAAAACGGCTGACTTTGTCCGAGTAAATTCATCCTGAACAATAAACATCAATTCAGGAATCGCATCTTTATCTACACTGAAGTACTCTTCATACCCCGGGTCTATTTTATAAGCCAATGTATCCGCACCAGTGCCGGTGCCACCCATCATGGCGACGAGGTCTCCCAGATGAACGGCATAAACTAATGCCCGGAATTCATCTACTGCCGCAGCCGGGGAATGGTGGTGTTGAATAGCTTCAGCT
>JAHJDJ010000217.1 GCA_018812585.1 bacterium | reverse complement strand
TCCCTTTAGTGAGAAATACTATGCTTATACGCAACACATATTTGCATTTTGAAATTTTCAATTTGATATTTGATATGAATTTTCAGGTGACAAATCTGTCATCTCCCAAAATAATCCCCGCACAACGGGATGACAGATCTGACGGACACACTCAACTGGCGGACATAATTGGCATAAAAAAAGCGTCACTGTGTGACCATGACGCCCCAGATAAGATTCTACTCTGGATGCCGGATCGTAGTCCGGCATGACAAATCACCTTCGTGATTTGTTTTTATCTTCATTCTCCATTTATGAAATCACACATCACCCCTTACATCCTTGCCGGAGGGCAATCCCGGCGCATGGGTCAGGACAAACGCTGGCTGGAATGGAATGATCGTAAGCTGATTGACATCGCCATCGACCTGGCGCAGGAAGCGACCGGCCTCTCCCCCATCCTGGTCGGTGATACGTTCGAGGACTCGACTTACCGCGGCTGCAAGATCATCCCCGATACGGCTCCGCAAAAGGGCCCGTTGGGAGGTTTGGTGGCAGCGTTAAGGGATTGTCAAAGTGAATGGTTGCTGGCACTACCGGTGGATATGCCGAGGTTGGGTGCGGTAGATCTACATGCGCTGATTTCACCCGGGAATGAATTCCCGGGCTACAAACCTGCTGTCCCGCCTTTGCGGGACGCTTGCAACCATTCCGATGCGATAGTTTTTTCCCTGGATGAAAGAATCAGCCCGCTGCCGATGATTGTGCAGGTTAAGACGCTTCCGGTCTGGGAAAAGATGTTGACACAGGGCGAGCTAAGTCTGCAAACAGGGCTGGCTCAGTTGATTGTTCAAAAGATGGAATATTCTCACCACAAAGAACGCTTAAGAAATATCAACACACCCAACGATCTAAAATAGCCAAGGCGTCCTGCGAAAGGACGCCTTATTTCATCTCGGCTTCTTGTGGTTAATACGATTCAGTTTCTATTTCATTCTGCGGTATAACTTCAGGAAGAGGCTCTTCTGCCGGTTGATTCTGTTCTCTCAGAATCGATAGTTCCCGATGGAAGATCTCTCTTAAGCGCATCTCTGCGTTGGGCTTAAAATGTCCCTCCTGCAGGAGACGCAGGACGCCGTTTTCACCCCGCAACTTATCGGCGTTCTTTTTCTCTTTTTCATCTTCTGCGATCGTTTCCGTGAGCGGTTCTGTTGGAACCGTCTCTTCGGTTTGTGCCGTCTTGTCTGCCTGTATCGCCCTGTATGAGCTGGAATACGGAATTTCTGTGATCGACCCGATAATCATCTTAACCTCGCTGTTATCAAGAATTGCATCCCCGGTAATTGTATATCGGTGGATGAACCGGATCGCTTGACGACAAAGTAGAAAGAAATTAGCGAGGGATTACTTCAGCCTCTTAGGTATGAAATACCGCTTATCGAGGTACACGATCTGATCTTCCGGAAAGCAGTCGGCTTTACCATTGGGCTTGACCAACTCTTCATCGCAGTAGATCTTCACTATTTCGGCGATGAAGATGTCATGCGTTCCCAATTTCTGTTGATGTTTGACCTTGCAGGCCAACACCAGCGAACATTCCTCGATCATAGGAGCCGAATCGAGCGCCGGACAGGCGACCGGTGTGATACCCAGATCCGCGAATTTTTGCGTGTCCCTTCCCGATTTGGTGCCGCAATGGATAACCCAGTCCAACTGCGAAGAACGGGGGATGTTGACGGTAAACTCGCCCGACTCCTGCACTAAAGGATAACTAAAGCGGTTATCCCGGATGGAGACACTGACCATGGGCGGTTCGCTGCAGACGGTGCCGAACCAGGAGCAGGTGATCAGGTTCGGCTTTGCAACAGTTCCACAGCCAATCAGAACCGCTGGCGCGGGAAAGGAATGGACGTAAGGTAGTATCTGCGCTTTCATAGACAACCTCAATTATTTCGATGAAAAAGGCGACCTCAGGCCGCCTTTCAGATTTCAAACAGTCCTTCTATCTCGACCATTTGATCAGTCGAGCCATGATGGCTTTCTGGATATGCAGCCGATTCTCAGCTTGATCGAAGACGCCGGAATGAGGTCCATCCATGACAGCATCGGTGATTTCTCGGCCGCGTTCTGCGGGCAGGCAATGCAGCACCAGGTGATCGGGATCAGCATTTTCGAGCAGCTTTTCGTTGATCTGGAAGTTTCTCAACAGGTTGGCGCGGGCTTCAGCCTGATCCTTCTGCCCCATCGATGCCCAGACGTCGGTATATACTACTTGAGCGCCCTTGACGGCTTCTACTGGATCGTGCACAATTCTTACCTGCGATAAACCTTCATCCTGGGCAGTTTTAAGCAGATTCATATCGGGAAGGGTCTCTGGCGAGGTTCCGATAGTCAGATCCATTTTGATGCGGCGGGAAGCATTCAGCCAGGAATTGGCCAGATTGTTCCCATCGCCCAGGTAGGCTACCTTGATGCCTTCTACCGTGCCGAATTTCTCCTGTACCGTCATCAGGTCACCCATCACCTGGCAGGGGTGGGTATAATCGGTCAAACCGTTGATGACAGGCACCGATGCGTGTTCCGCTAACTTTTCGACGTCCGCGTGAGAAAATGTGCGGATCATGATCATCCCGAGATAGCGTGACAGAACTCTTGCAGCATCTTCAATGGTTTCGCGTTTACCAAGATCGATTTCGTCCTTGGTGATATACAATGAATAACCTCCCAATTCGTGGATTCCGGTCTCGAAGCTGATGCGTGTGCGGAGTGATGCTTTATGGAAAATGCAACCAACAGTCAAGCCTTTCAGCGCGTCGTCAAGCTGTCCCGCATTACGGGCGCGTTTCAGTTCAATGGCATAGTTAATCGTCTGTTTCAATTCTTCCGCGTTGAAGTCCACGATGGTTAGAAAATCGCGTTTCATTTTGCAGTCCTTATCTCGAGTTTAAATGTTCTCACGCTCAATTTCGAATCGTTTTCGATTCCCCCAAAAATAAACTTTCCGAGATTATAAAACAAGTGAAAAGTGATATTTTACCGTTGCAATTATTCAAGCAGGCAGAGGACGACGTCCATAACATTAGTACCGGTAGGCCCAGTGACGATCAGATCACCGGTTTTCTTGAAGAAATTATAGGAATCATTGCGATCAAGAAAATCGTTGACTTCCAAACCAAGTTTATGTGCACGCGCCAGTGTCTGGTCGTCGACAAGGGCGCCTGCTGCTTCGGTGTGACCATCGGTTCCATCAGTCCCCGCAGCCAGAAAAACGCAGTTTTTCGTGCTATTCAGTTCAATCGCGGCGGACAGGGCGAGTTCCTGATTGCGGCCGCCTGTGCCAGATCCTTTGAGAGTGACAGTCGTCTCACCCCCCGCTAATAGACAGAGGGGTCGATGCTCTGCTCTGGTGGCGCAAGATTTTCCCAGCGCTGCAATTTCAGCTCCGCGGCGGCGCGCCTCACCCTGCAGTCGATCTGTCAGGATGATCGATTGATATCCAAATTTATCAGCGATCAGGGCCGCTGAGTCCAGGAAAATGCGGTTATTGCCGATAAGATGAAAGTGGGTCATATTGAATGCAGGATGATCGCTCTTCGGTGTTTCTCGCGCTTGTCCGGATAACCCATCCTGAATATGATTGATGACAGAATCAGGGAGACGGTTTTCCAGATCGTACTTTTCGATCA
This sequence comes from bacterium, assembly GCA_018812585.1. GTDB lineage: Bacteria > Electryoneota > B3-LCP > B3-LCP > B3-LCP > JAHJDJ01. The sequence continues at coordinate 22,910 of JAHJDJ010000217.1, read as the reverse complement.
CCGACCAGGCATTTGAGAAAGTCGAATTATCCGGTACTGTCGGCCCGGAAGCGATACTGGCTGGGGAATCCCCAATCACATCGGAAATCGCCAAGGTGATAACAGTTGCGGGCGCTGCCGCGGCCGCTAACTGTCCCCCTTTGATTTTAGACAGATGCTTGCGTAATGCGTTCATCTCGGTTATGACCGCCCCGCAAGCCAGAAGCTGCTCAGTTACAATTTGGATATCAGAAAGTGAGATATTCTCAACAGGAAGTTCCATCAAGGCAGAACCGCCGCCCGATATAAGTACCAGAACCAGGTCACTTTCATCGGCTTTCTTAACCAAATCCAGAATTTTTTGTGAGGCTTTCAATCCAGAATCGTCGGGAACAGGATGGCCCGCTTCAACCAACTCAATTTTCTGCAGAGGCAATCCATGCTGATACTTGACGATGACCAACCCTGAAGTGATTTTATCCAGCAGCAGCTTTTCGATGCCGTCAGCGATAGCTGCGGTCGCTTTTCCAGCGCCTACAACGTAGACGTTTTTAAAGTCTGAGAAACGATAAGTTGCATCTGCAATATGCAGCGAATCCCCTTCTCTTTTCACAGATTGTGGGACAAGATTGCCGGGATGTACACTTTCAAGCGCATCATTGAAGATTTGCAGGGCATCCCTGCTCAGATTTCGTTTTTTTCTTTGAAGCGGATTCATTCGATCTTATATTACGGAAACCTTTTAGGAGTATCAGTGGATAATTGTGTTTTATCTCCACTACGATATGTTATCTTGTGGATCAGTCTTTATACTCGTGCTTGATACGTTTATATCCTTATAATAAATGGACGCGCGAACTTATTTAATGTCCAGCTATCAGTAAATTTAACCGCGACTTTTGCAGGATCAATCCGCTCATGGCTGCTTCCTCAAATCAGCGTATCAGAGAGATTATTCGGCTCATGGATCAAGACCGTGAGCTCCCGACTCTCTCCCCAGTCGTAGAAAAGATCCTCCGTTTGATCCGAGATGAGAAAGTTTCGGTTAAAGAATTAGCTGACGTTATTCAGAACGACGTCTCACTTTCCTTCAAAATCCTCAAAGTCGTTAATTCTGCGTTTTACGGTTTTCCGCGCAAAATATCCACACTATCGCAGGCGATGGTAATCCTGGGGCTGGCAGCGATTAAAAACCTCGCGCTGTCGATGTCAATTCTGGAAATATACTCCAAAGGGACCTCCAGCAAGAATGGCACAAATGAGTTTAAAATATTCTGGGAGCGGTCGCTTTTTGCCGCGGTGACGGCGCGCAAATTAGCAAAGCTTTCTGGCCAGGTCGATGGAGAAGAGGCTTTCATGGCAGCTTTGCTTCAGGATATCGGCATCCTCGTCTTCATTAAGTATTATCCTGAGGATTATGCCATACTTCTGGAGAGAGCTCGCAATAGCGCAGGTGATTTGATCGCTCTGGAAGATCGCGAATTCGGCATCAATCATACTCTGCTGGGTGAATTCTTAGCCAATAAATGGCAATTGCCGCGTTCCTTAACGATCCCCATCCTGAAGCACCATGAACCGGAAACGATCACGCAAACCGTTGGAATGGAAAACGCTGAGCAGGTTGAATCAGTGACCAGGATAGTATACTTATCGCATTTGACTTCAGCTATTTTTTACGATGAATATCACAGTGATCGTTCAAGAATATTAGAAACCCGCGCCAAATCATATTTCAACATATCCAAGGAAACCATTGAAGAGTTGTTGAACAATCTGGCACAAGACGTCAAGGACGTCGCCACGTTCTTTGGTCTGGACATCGTCAGCACTCAGAACTATTCCGAGCTGTTGTTGGCGGCCAATATCGAGCTGGGTCGGATCAATCTCACCTATGAACAAATGAACCGAGAATTGATCGCAGCTAAAAGGCGGGCGGAAGAATTAGCTGAACAATTATCTGACGCGAACCACAAGTTAGAAGAGATGGCCAATCTGGATAGCCTGACAAAGATCTTCAACCGCCGTGTCTTTGAAACATTGATTACACGCGAATTTTACCGCTCCAACCGTTACGGCCACGCGCTTTCCTGTATCATGATCGACCTTGATCATTTTAAAGAGATTAACGATGGACAAGGCCACCTCGTGGGCGATCATGTCTTGCGCGAAGTAGCAGGGATTCTGGAATCGAAACTGCGTAAAAGTGATTACCTGGCGCGCTACGGGGGCGATGAATTCATTGTCATCTCACCAGAAGCAAATAACCACGCGGCGATGGTTATTGCTGAAAAGCTGCGCCGTGCGGTGGAGTCGTGCCAGATCGAAATTGAAGGCAGAACCATTACGACCACGGTCTCCCTGGGCATCGCAACATTCGATTCGAGTTCGGGCATATCCTCTGAAAAAGAGCTGGTTGAGCGCGCCGATAAAAACCTCTACTTCGCCAAACACAACGGGCGCAACCGCGCCTGGCCTGTTTCCAGATCAAAGAAACAACCAACCGCTGAAAAGAAGCATCCATCCCCAGTGAAAGCTTAGTTCCGTACTTAAACTGCTTGCATTCCGCGATTAAAGTTTGTATATTATTGTGACCTGTTCCCAACGAACAGACCCTCCTGCATTCATTTGGGATTATCCATGAAGAGAATTGAGTTCGAAAATCATCAGGATTTAAGGATAGCGTTAGAACTGCTGGAGCGTTACAGCATCGATTTTACCTGGGACATGTACGATACCAGGCATCTGATTCATCTTGGTCATGTCAACTTTGACCATGTAAAATATGCTTTGCAGAGTTGCAGAGTCCCGTATAAAATCGTCGATTACTAAAGAGTAAAAACAAAAAACTGATCGTGCCTGATATGCAGGCGTAGCATGCTACGCCTTTTGGTTTTGGATTTTTATGAAAATAATGGAATCATCAAGGCCCGCGCTGTGACTCCGATCGATGCTTTGAAAACCGCAATTTCCCGCATCGAACCAATTGCATATGCGCCTGAGTTTATAGCGCAGCACCGCGAGACAGTGCTGAAGGGGGCACCCGGCTTTCTAAAAGCGTGCATCATCTACCAGTTGATAGCTGCCGGTAAGAGAGTCCTCTGGATCGCTCCCCGCAGCAACGCACGCGAACAGGCGCTTTCTGATTTGAGTCAACTGCTCGGTGATGAGTATGTCGGGTATTTGCCGGCGCCTCAATCCAAGGACGATATCTCTCCCTTCGAAACGCGCATTTTCCGGGCTCGGGCTCTGCAGCACTGGACCGATTTGAATCCCTATGCGCTGATCACTGAACCCTCTGCACTCTGGCTTGAACTGCTTCCTTCCCGGGAAGAATTGGAACAGATCCGCATCATCCTTCAACCCAATATTGATCTCGGTAGAGATTCCCTGGCTGCTAAGTTAGTCGATGCCGGGTACAACCGCGACGACATGGTCGAAAATCGTGGTGATTTTGCTTTGCGCGGCCATATTCTCGACGTCTTCCCCTATACTCATGACGTTCCCCTGCGGTTGGAGTTCTGGGGTGAACGATTGGATTCCATCCGTAAATTCGATCCAGTCTCTCAGCGTACTGTGGCGAAACTGAAGTCGGAATCTCTGTTTCTCTCCAGTATTAAAGGAAAAGGAAGCGTCGGGTTTGAATCGTACTTGACTGATCAGGATATTATCTTTCTGGAAGAGCCTGAAGACGCCAGACTTATTGCCAGCCAGGCTGGCTTAGCTAAACTGTGGGATCAGATCTTAGAAAAACAGCATATTCTTTATTGGGGTAATCCACGACAGGAATTGCCGCGCATCAATCTCGGCGGCATTCCGCAGGAAGATTTCGGCGGCCATATCGGACGATTGGCTGAGAGATTGTCCAACGATTTTGAAGACCAGAGGCAGATCTTCATCTCCTGTGAGAACCAGGGGCAGCTTAATCGCTTGAAGGAGTTGCTTTCCGACCGAAATCTGCCCAAGCCTCCAATCTATCTGCAAGCGTCTATTTCCGGTGGTTTTGGTTTGCAGGAAGGCAATCTGGCTCTTTTTACCGATCACCAGATATTCCGCAGACCGCGAAGGCGCCGGACTTACTTCCGCTTACGGAATTTCTCGCCTATCGAACGAGCGGAGGCTTTGAAGCGCGGCGATTATGTGGTACACGAAGATTATGGCATCGGCCGCTATCTGGGATTGAAGACGATTCAGGTGGGGGGACATCAGCGGGAATGTTTACAGATAGAATACGCGCATAATACGACTCTGTATATCCGCCTGGAAGCGCTGAAGCGAGTGCAAAAATACTCAGGACGGGAAGGCTTTTCTCCCCCCTTGACTCGCATCGGCAGAGGCGAATGGGATAAAATCCGCAAGAAAGCGCGCCAAGCGGTTAAAGAATTAGCCACAGATCTTTTAAAGTTGTATGCTCTGCGGGCCGCTTCGAAGGGGTATGCTTTCCCGCCAGATGACGCCATGCAACTGGAGCTTGAAGCCCGCTTTGAGTTTGAAGAAACTCCGGATCAGATCTCTGCGATTAGCGCGGTCAAACGGGATATGGAACAGCCTAAACCGATGGACCGGCTGGTGTGCGGGGACGTTGGTTATGGCAAAACGGAGGTGGCTTTGAGAGCGGCCTTCAAGGCGATTATTGCAGGAAAACAGGTAGGCGTCTTAGTTCCCACGACTCTACTGGCGCAACAACACTACAATACCTTTATGCAAAGATTGCAGGGAGCGCCTATTGAAGTTGAGATGCTCTCCCGCTTCAGAACTCAGAAAGAACAGAAACAGGTTCTTCAGCGGTTAGAACAGGGCAGAATCGACTTTATTATCGGTACTCACCGGTTATTGTCCAAAGACGTCAAATTCAAGAATCTCGGCCTATTGATTATCGATGAAGAACACCGATTCGGCGTAAGGCATAAGGAAAAGATCAAGAGCTTCAAGGCGCAGATCGACGTGCTGACCCTGACAGCCACCCCCATTCCCCGGACACTGCATTTAGCCTTAATCAACGCTCGGGATATGTCTCTGATAAAAACCGCTCCACAGGACAGACTCCCCATCGAGACTGAGATCGCGCCGTTTTCCGAAGAGCTCATTATCGAGGCGATTATCCGCGAGGTCGACCGCGGCGGGCAAGTTTATTTCGTTCATAACCGGGTACAATCGATTGTGCCCATTAAAGATATGCTGCAACGCTGGATGCCGGAGGCTCGGTTCGTGGTCGCACATGGTCAGATGCCGGAAAGATTATTGGAAGAAACCATGACCGATTTCCTGATTAAGAAATATGACGTTCTGGTATCCACGATGATCATCGAATCGGGCCTGGATCTGCCTAACGTCAATACCATGATTATCAATCGGGCGGATCGCTTTGGTTTGGCGCAGCTCTATCAGTTGCGCGGCCGCATCGGACGTTCTAACCGGCAGGCGTATGCCTATCTGCTGACACCGCCCAAATTGTCGGTATCGGATCCAGCGCGCAAACGGTTGGAAGCCATTCGCGATTGCAGTTATCTGGGCGCGGGCTTTCAGTTGGCCATGCACGACCTGGAGATCCGCGGAGCTGGTGACATCTTTGGCGCAAAACAGTCGGGATTCATTCATGCTGTCGGATTCGATCTGTATCAGAAGATGCTGACTGAATCGGTACTTGAATTAAAGCAGGACAGTAACCTGGGCGTTGACTCTGAGGACGAACAATTGACCAAGACTGCCTTAGAACCAAAGATTGACTTTCCATTCGACGCCTATCTGCCGACCGATTATGTCGAGCTGCCGGAACACCGCGTCGATCTTTACCGTAAGTTGTCTGGGGTAACGAGTCATCTGGAATTGCAGTCCATGGTCGAAGAGATCATCGACCGTTATGGCGCGCCTCCCCGGCAGGCGCGAGCCCTATTCGATTTGATCGAAATCAAGCTGGGCGCCAGTCTGGCGGGAACGCCGCGCCTGGTCATCGATGAAAACTATTTTATGGCAGAAGTCGGGCAAAATGATGGTGAAGGCTGGAGTCAGAGATTGGCACAATTGATCCAGAATTTACAGGGGATTCCAGTGGAATTTGCCGGCAATGATCCTCCTGAAATCATTTATCGCTGGAAAGAATTAAATAATTGGAAAGAAAAGATCGCCTATACTAAGAAGTTATTACGAAAAATCGCCTGATTTTAAGAAAATAAAAGCTCTGATCGGGATCAAAGTATGAGCTGTCTCGTTTAATAGAGTTGATTAAACTCTACATACCAAATAATGAATTACGATAGAGGAGGAGTTCCGCATGTCGGAAGTATTATCTAAAATGGCCATCAAATCTCAAAAAAAATCAACAACATCTATGCTCAAGAAATTGATTTCCTATTTCGTTCCGGCGGCGTTAGCAATGACGCTGCTGGCTGGCGGCTGCGCCAAAAAATCGGGTGAGATTGTCGGCAAAGCCGGCAAAATGGTCATCACCGCTCAAGAATTTGAGGAGACGATGCTGAAGCGCTATCGTTCCGTCGAATTCGCTGAAAAACGGTCTTTAAAAGATCGTAAGGAACTGGCAGAACAGATTGCCGAGAATAAACTAAAGCTGCAGGATGCCTACGCCAAAGGTATCGATAAAGATTCGCTGGTCGTAGCCAAGGCCGATGAGGTTCGCAAACAGTCTGCGATTCAGGATCTTTACAAGGTTGAAATCCTGGACAAAGTGATCCCGCCTGAGGCAATCCAGGAAGAATATGATAAAACTGCCGAAGAGATCCATGCCAAGCACATCCTCTTTAAATCCTACACGGATATGGAACCGAATGAACTTGAAGTCTTGAAAGAGCGAGCTGAGAAATGTTATGCCCTGCTGCAGGATGGCGCTGATTTCGATTCATTGGCGAAGAATATGTCTGAAGACGTTACCACAGCTCAGCAGGGTGGTGATTTGGGCTATTTCACCTGGGGCAAAATGGTTGATGAATTCCAGGAAACGGCCTTCAAACTGAAACCCGGCGAAATGAGCGACATTGTCCAATCATCCTATGGATTCCATATCATCAAGCTGTTGGATCGTCGTCCCAGCGAAACGCGGCAACCCTTTGAAGAGGCAGAAGAAAATATCCGCATGGGCCTGCGTCGTAAGTTCACCGATGAACTGAACAAAGGAGCCGAGGATTATTTAGCCGGATTGAAGGAAGATGCCGGTCTGAAGTTTAATTACAACCGCATCCAGAATATCCTTGACAAAGTCAGCGATCCTGACGTGCCCCGCAACAACTCCTACTTTGCTAACTTCAGCGCAGAAGAAAAGCAGTGGAGCATTGCCTGGATGGGAACTGACACGATTCGGGTCAGTGATCTGGAAGTTGAAATCGCTAAAACCGGTCGTCCTCCACAATGGCGCGACCAGAAGGCGATCATCCAGATGATTGACCGGATGGTTCTGCCGGATCTTTTAAGTGATCGCGCTGAAAAAATCGGTCTTTATAAGTCTAAAACAGTGCGGGAAGCCTACAAATTGACGTTGGAAATGGAAATGATGCGCCGCATCGAAGTCATCGAAGTAGATGAAAAGATCACTCTGGATGAAGACGTTCTGAAGGAGTACTACAATTCCCATCATGCCGATTTCATGACCGATTCGACTGTGGAAGTGCAGGAAATTTATGTCTTGGTCGATGAAGAAAAGGGTAAAGATCGAGACTACGCCCAGAAACTGGCTGTCCGGGCTCGTAAGGGCGAAGATTTTACTACTCTGGTGAAGAAGTACAGCGAACGTAAATCAGCATTAGGACGTGACGGGAAAATCGGTCCCATCACCAGTCGTCAGTATGGAGCCATGGGGCAGGAAGCATTTAAATTGGAAATCGGCGAAACCTCTGATCCCATCAAAATGGGACGCAGAGGCTGGTCCGTGATTAAACTGCTGGATAAATCCCCGGCTCGCTTGAAAGACTACGAAGAGAGCAAAGCTCAAGTGGAACGCCTGGCTCGCAACAGTCAAAGCGATGAGTTAAAGACGGCTTGGATGGATGGATTGAAGAAGCGCTATCCTATCACCATTTATGACGATAGATTAATGACGGTGCTTCCCATCCCGGAAGGCGCCGCGGCTGATACAACTAAGCAGCCCGAGATGAAAACCATTCCGATTTCCAAAGGTAATAACGAGTAGACGTGAAATCGATAAAGATGGTTGAACTGTTCGCATCCCCGGGAGAATTATCACGGTGAAGAAGCGGTTAGGCGTTCTGACAATCTGCTTCGTTTTTGCAAATCTCCTGTTATGGGGTTGTAAGAAGGACAGCGTGGAAGATCCTTTGCTTATCCGGGTGGGCAGCGAAAGCATCGGCAAGCAGGAATTTCTGGCTCAAGGCGGTCTGCAGGATACAAGCGGTAATACCGAGATATCCCCCTTGATACTTCGGAAAGCAGCAGAACAGTGGGCTATGAATCAAATCCTGATCCAGGAGGCCGCCAAGCGCCGCTTGGATCAGGATCGTTTTTTTCAGGCTGAACTGGCAGAGATCAGGGATAAGATGCTGATTAAGTCGCTGTATGCTGAACTGGAAAAGTCGATAACTGTCGGCGATGAAGAGGTCCGCGAGGAATATGATCTGCATCGTCAGGAATATGTAACACCGGCCGATCAGATCGATCTGGTCTATGTGCTTTGCCCTTCGCGCGAATCGGCTCGGCATGTGCGCACAGAATTGCAGAATGGCACAGCCTTGCCCGCCATCCTGAACGCCGATTTTCAGCTTGTGGGTGAGGACATTGGCTGGGTCACCAAGCAGGATATCAACACTGAAATAGCAGACATTGCATTTGCTCTGGTGCCCGGTGGCATCTCTGCGCCGATTCTCTTTGACCAGGGACAACACATCGTCATGCAGTGCCGCCAACGGCGGCAGGCAGGCACGGTTTTACCTTTGGAAGAGATCGAAGATATCATCAAACGCCGGCTGTTCATCCAGAAGAAACTGCGCGCAGAAAGAGATCTGCATGACAGTCTCTGGATTGCCTATAACCCTGAAATTCGGATTGATCTCGCAGGAAGCGATGCTCTGCGTACTCCATAAAAAAATCGCCGGTACGAGAGTAAAAAATTCAAAGTACTAATCCAACCATCTAAAGTTGTTCCATGAAAATCATAAAATTATTCCTGATTGGCTGGTTCTGTCTGTCTGGCACCGCTTCGGTTCTGGCACAGTCGCCTGAGGATATCGTTGATCGCGTTATGGCGGTCGTCGGAGATGAAATCATCCTGGAGAGCGAAGTCTTTCAGAACGCTCAGGCTATTGCTCTTCAGCAGGGCTCGAATGAGATGACCAACGCCAAAAAATTCCAGAAGCTGCGCGAGGACGTTTTAAAAGAGATGATCAACCAGAAGATCCTCTTGGCAAAGGCCCGCGAAGATTCAGTTATCGTAGAACAGCGCGAGGTCGAGCGGGAACTGGAAAATCGCTTGCAGCAGATCATCACCAATGTAGGATCGGAAGAAAAGCTGGAAGAGCTCTATGGCTACTCGATTCGCCGCATCCGCCGCGATTTTCGCACTACAGTTGAAGAAGGATTGATGGTCGAAAGAGTAAAGAACGGCTACATCAGAGACATCAAGGTGACCCGCTCTGAGATTGAAGCAACTTTCAAGAACAATCCGTCTGAATTTCCGGCGATGGAGGATGCGGTTGAATTAGCTCATATTCTGCGGGAAACCGGTAGTTCGGGGATGGCTGATTCCCGGGCGTTGGCGAAAGCTGATTCGATTTACCAGCTTATCCAAAATGGGGTTTCTTTCGACTCATTAGCGGTAAAACTATCGGAAGATCCCGGATCCGCTAAAAAATTTGGCGCAATTGGCTGGACCAAACGCGGAGATCTCCTGAGCGCCTACGAAAATGCAGCGTTTGTTCTGGAGGTCGACGAAGTATCCAGGCCGATCCGCTCGCAGTATGGTTATCACATCATCCGTTTGAACGACCAGCGCGAGGGCGAAATCTTCACATCACACATCCTGATCGTCCCCAAGGTGACCGAATCCGATGAAGAACCGATCATTGAACTGTTAGAAGGGATCAGGGGAAAACTTAACAGCGGTGAGTCATTCGACAGCCTGGCTGCTGAATACTCACAGGATCTGGAAAGCGCGGATCGCGGTGGGCGCTTAGGCTGGTTCTCGCTGAATGAAATGCCAGAAGAATTCCGAGATGAGATAGCGGAGATAAATGAAGGCGAAATCAGCCAGCCGTTCAAAACCCAATATGGTTTTCATATTGTCAAGCTGCTTACTAGGCGAGACGCTCGACGACTGACTCTGGATCAGGATTGGGAATACATCTCCCAGATCGTGCTTAACAACAAGCGCGAAACAGCATACAATAACTGGCTTGCAGGTTTAAAGGAACGCTACTATATCGAAATAAAAAAATAACGGCATATTCTCCCCCGGTTACTCGGCAATGTAAAAATACTGTGTCTATCGGGGGTTTCTCTCTTGACAAAGGGGGTGTTTTAGTGTTATATTATGATGTTATCAACTAAACGCCGGTGTCCCGCTATGAAAAGCACGAACCATTTCCGGATTATCCTCGCATTCAGTCTCTCTCTCTGCTGCATACTGTTACCCTCTCTGCCTCCTTCAGCTTCAACGATCGGTATGATCAGCGGTGATGTCAGCGTCGATGGCCGCCCGTTGCTGGTTAAAAATCGCGATAACTCCGCCAATCCTGATCAGGAGTTTTTCTATAATGCCACGGGTCCCTACCACTACATATCTGTGACCTATGCTGGAGTTACCGATCAGGCCTATGCGGGCGTCAACGATCAGGGGTTGGCCATCGTAAATGCCGACGCCTGGAATCTTCCGGAAACCGTCCCCGGCCCGGATGATGACGGCGCTATCATTGATTTGGGGCTACGCACTTGCGCTACGGTGGAGGATTTCCAGGCGATTATGGATTCCACGGATGTTACGGGGAGAACGTTAGCTACCATGTATGCGGTCATCGACGCCTTTGGTAATGGCACAATCTGGGAATGTGCTTCTTATGAGCATTACCGGTTTGATCTCGATGATACCACTGCCGCCCCTGACGGTTACATGGTACGCGCCAATTTCGCGTACGAAGGTGGAACTTACCATCTGGGACAACATCGCCACGATACCTTTTTAGCTATCCTTGATTCTGCTGCCGTGCTGAATATCATTTCTCACGATTTTATCTCCATGAATATACAGCAGAATATCATCAACGAAGAGCATAATCCCTATCCCCTGCCTTATGCAGGGCGCGAATATGCGGCGTTACCCTGGGGTTTTTTCCATACACACGATGCGATTAACCGTGACATCACCAGATCCGGCTGCGTCGTGCAATGTGTCAATCCCGGTGAAGATCCCATGCTGGCAACCTTATGGGCTATCGTGGGAGAACCGATCGCCGTTCCCGCACTTCCCTTATGGGTTCGTGCCGGTTCGGTGCCGGTTGAATTTGACGGACCGGAATTTTCCACTATCAATCAGCGCGCACAGGATTTTACCGATTACCTGTACCAGCGAGACGTCGCCTCGGACGCCATCGATACCTGGAAGCTGATTGATGAAAGCGGCGATGGGCTGCTTCCCTTCCTGGATAGTTTGGAAGCTATTGCCGCTGCAACCGGCGACTCAGCCTTAGCTCTCTGGCGCGTGGGAGGTATCCCCTCGCCGGCGGAAGTTGCGGCTTTTCAGGGCAGCATTGCTGCCGCTGCTTTCAGCGCTATGCATAGCTGGGGTCCTCCCCAGGAACCGGAAATAACAATCACCTACATCAGTCCAGAACTCGTTGAAATCAATTGGGAACCGATAACCTTGGACGTGTTCGACAGGCCGATTACGGTTTCGCATTACGATATCTACGTTTCGGATGAACCATTTTACGATAGAAATCGTGGTGATTTACTGCAATCAGTGGGGAATCCCCCGGCAGTATTGACGATAGCTGAAAACCACAAGTTCTTTCAGGTCAGGTGCGTTCCTTAGCCTTGATGAAAAAGCGGCTAAAATGGCCATAATTTCGGTCATCTGACCCGCACCCTTCCACCATACCGCAAATCACTTGACTTGCTTCAATTATGAACGTATACTACGCTTATGCATGATAGTATTCGTAATAATAATCAATGAAGCGACATCCTTTACAGCTTTCCATCCGTTTTAAACTCCTGATATTCCTCTGCGTCGTCAGCATATTGCCTCTACTCCTCTCCCTGCGTATGTTGATGATTCTGTCTGGCAGCAGTTCCGCCAAGCTGGAAGACATTCAGATACGCGATGGTCTGGATCAGGCACAGCGCGCTTTTAACGCAGCGGATGACCGCTTAAGTGAGGCAGTCAATGCTGTCGCGCGCTGGGAAGATCTGGCTCTGTTCTTTGATACGCACAACGATAATTGGTTGGAACAAAATCTTATCAGTTGGGCGCCGCAGAGCTACAAGCTGGATTATGTGGCATTCTTTGTCCCGACCGGCGAACCGGTTTACCAATGGAGCCCACCTCTGAAATCGGATTCACTGCGCTTGGGAGCACTGCTTTCTCGTCCCAAAGCTGCGGGATCGGGCTGGTTATCGGGAACCCGCGATCTTTACCTCATGGCGTACAGTGACATCGAATTTCACGGTATGAAGATGGGACGCTTAGTGTTCGGACGCCGTCTCAGTCATCAATTTTTGACTGGTTTGAATTTGGATGATGCGACCGATGTGATGGTTTATTATGGAGGTCGATTATTGGCCACTACCGACACCTCCACGGCTTTGCCATTCGTCGATCCGGGGAAGATATTCACCGAAATTGAAGCTCGTGAAGACATTTATATCTGGACGGATGAGGAACATGACCGTGCAATTGGGTTCACCGCTCTTCGTAATATTGAAAACGTGGAAGTCGCTGCTATCGGCTGGACCGCCGCACAATCACCCGCAAATGTGATCGTAGAAGCGATTCAGAATATTCTTTATTATTTCGGTATTCCATTATTTGCATTGGTTATTTTTGCGGCGCTGATTCTGGGCTTCTGGATTGAGAAGCCGATCCGTTCGCTCTCAAAAACAATGGAACGGATTCGCACAACCGGCGATCTTTCCGAGCGAGCTGTCGTTTCCGGCGGAGGTGAAATCGCTTCCATGTCGCAGTCCTTCAACCAGATGCTCGAGCAGCTCGCTAAGCAGCACGAAGAGTTAAGCACGTTCCGCACGATGATTATGACCATGCGGGAAGGAGTGGTCATTGAAGATCAAGATCATCGAGTCGTCTACATGAATCCCCAAATGCTGGAGTTACTCGGTAAAGAGGGGCATGAAAGCGGCTGGCAGGAGTACGAATTCGAACTACGCAGGATGATTACCGCTAAGAATCATCGCGGTGAAGACGAAAACGGCTTTACCCCGGAAGAAGTTGAGTGGCAAAAGCCAAACGGTAAGCGAATTCAAGCTTTGCGCACTTCGGGTAAGCTGAAAGATCCGCATGGGCGCATGATCGGCGTGTTGTCAACCTTCGTCGATGTGACGGAAAGGAATGATCTGGAGATCGAGTTGATCGAAACATCACGTATGGCGTTCTTAGGTCTTTATTCTCAGGGAATCATGCATAATATTAACGGTCCGTTAAATACTATCATCGGCTTCTCCAGTCTGCTGAACAAGCGCCCGGAAGTCAGTGAACTATCAGAGAGAATCTATAACGACGCTCAGCGTATCGCTGAACAGATCAACATTTTAGGCAGACGCTGGCACCGCACCGGCCATCAGCAGACAGAACTATTAAATATGAATGACATTATCGAAGACGAACTGAAATTCCTGGAAGCAGATTTATTCTATAAGCATAACGTCGAGAAGAATTTTAATCTGGACGCAAAGCTGCCCCTGATAGCAGGGCGGTATGGCGACTTCAGTCATGCCTTCCTGAATATCATCAGCAACGCTCTGGATGCCATGTTGGAAAGTCCCCTGCACCAACTGACGATTACCACAAAAGCTGACGACAAAGAGGTCAGCATCGAAGTTTCAGATACCGGGATTGGCATAAATAGCGAAAACGTCAACCGTATTTTTGTGCCGTTTTTCAGCACCAAACGCCGGAATCTAAAAGAGGGAATTCCCAGCGGCGCGGGTCTGGGGCTCCCGATTGCGCGTAAGATTCTGGAGCCTTACAACGCACAATTTGAAGTCGAATCTGAATTAGGTAAAGGCACAACCATGCGGATCCGATTTCCGCGGGATGCACAGAAGCTGACAGTCCGCCAGAATGAAGCAGAAGCTGGGATTGTAAATTGACCGACCGTATCCTGATAGTTGATGACGAAGAATCGAGCCGCCTGCTTTGCAAGATGACGCTGGAAGGCAATGATCGCAAGATAACTCTCTGTAAAAGCGCTGAGGAGGCGATTAAAGAGCTGGGAAGGGATGCGTACGATCTGGTTCTGACCGATATGATCATGCCGGGGATCTCCGGAATTGAATTGCTCGAGCGCATTAAATCAGAACGCAGCGATACGAGCGTATTGCTCATGAGTGGCAAGGGGTCTATTTCCATCGCAGTCAAAGCGATTCAGTCGGGCGCTGAGGATTTCATAGAAAAGCCTTTTCCCGACCCGGAAGTACTGGCGGCCACGGTAAAGCGAGTCCTGAAATCACGTCATCTGGAGAAGGAGAACCGAGATCTCAGGCTGCAGTTGAAGAAATTGCAGGCAGGTCCGCTGTTGATCGGTGGAGAAGCATTTTCGGGTGTCTTAAAAATGGTGGAAAAGATTGCTCCACTGGACACCACAGTTATGATTACTGGCCAAACGGGAACCGGTAAGGAGGTCATCGCCCGCAGGATTCACTCGCTTTCCGAACGCGCCTCCAAACCGTTCGTCGCCCTGAATTGCGGCGGTTTACCGGAAGGGTTGCTCGAATCACTCCTGTTCGGCCATGAAAAGGGCGCTTTTACAGGCGCCATCAAGCGGACACAAGGGTATTTTGAAAAGGCCAATGGAGGCACGATTCTTCTTGATGAAATCGGAGATATGCCTCTGAATCTGCAGATCAAGATGCTCCGCGTCCTGCAAGAAAAAGTCATTCGGCGTGTCGGCGGCGAATCCGACATACCGATTGATTGCCGTGTAATCGCAGCAACGCATCGAACTTTACGCGACATGGTGGAGCAGGGCGAGTTCAGAGAAGATCTCTTTTATCGTCTAAATGTCATCCATATCGAAATTCCTCAGTTGCAGCAGCGCCAAGACGATATCCCAGCGCTAGCGACGCACTTCATCCGGCTGGCGGCTGCGAAGATGAATAAGCCGGTGCGGTTAATCGAACCTGAAGCTATGCTGCAGCTCACACGCTATGCCTGGCCGGGGAATATCCGCGAACTGCAGAATGTGCTCGAACGAGCGGTTGCCCTGACCTCTGGAGATTCGATTAAAAGCAGCGATCTCTCTATTGAAATCAGGGAGGCAAAGGAGCAGTGCTATCGACCTGTTGAAATTCAGAAATTCAGTGATGCTAAACAGGAATTTGAAAGACAATTCATCTGTGCCGCCTTGGAGAGGCACGATTACAACGTCAGCGCGGCAGCCGATGATACCGGTATTCCCCGACAGAATTTCTACGTTAAAATGAAAAAATATGGTCTTCAGCCAGCCACAGTGAAGCAATTAGCATGAATCAACCGTTAGACACGGCATTTAGAATTCCTTCCAGCGTCAGTTTAACTATGATATTATTCCCCCTATGATCTGCAGAATTTTCCTTGACTTTTTTCTCCTCATTCTCTAACTTATCACTCTAAGTACTGTCATGTTGCTTCAGCGGATTCAAATAGTCCAATTTTTCAAGTTGAATTCGTGAAATAATGGGGGGTATCATGAAAAGCCTGATCACCTTAGCTCTATGCTTTCTGATCGTTCAGGCGGCATGGGGGGACATCGTCTACTTGAAGGATGGCAACGTACGCGCCGGCACGGTCAAGCAGATCGATGAAACTATGATTACGGTTGAACTCTCCGACGGCCAGCTTCTGCAGGTCCCGACTGATGAAGTTTTCCGCATTACCGACGATCAAGGGAAACTGATCTTCGACGGTTCCTTCCGGCCGGCAATTGAGAAACCTGTCGTCCTGCCGGGCCAAGTCATAGAATCGACTGTGGAACCGGAAGAACCGGCGCTGGTGCAGACTTCTCGAGAATATCGGAAGGTAGTACGCTTCCCTTATTGGCCGTTGCTGGGCGGGACAGCTATTTTGGGGTATTTCGGTGTTTCGCAGCTTTCCAAGAGCACAGAAACTTACGATAAATCACAGGAATTGGAAAACCTGGGACTGGAGTTTTCCGATACCCGAGACCAATCGCAGAAAGAACGCAACTGGGGTCAAATCTGCATTGCCGGCGCGGTAGCCTGTTTAATCGGTGGTGTGACGCCCAAGATAGAGAAGGTGCCGGTTCAGAGCGCGTTCAAAGTAACCCCGACTGAAAACGGTATCACAATCAGTTATAATTTTTAACTTAGCCACAAACAACCAGAATGTTTTTAACCAGCCGCTCTGGTCTTGGTAAAGACAAAGAATTACTCAGCTTAAGACGCCGTTTCCGCTACGGCCTGCTGCTCTTAATCGGAGGCGCCTTAGTCGCGCTCATCATTGCGTTTTCCCTCTTGGCCGACCGGAGTGGAACACTCCTGGTTCAAGCGGACAATCCCAAAGGCTTAGTCGTCTTAAACGGCGCAGTGACGTCGGCGTCGGTTGGCGTTCCGCTGAAGAAACTACGACCGGACACCTACCAGGTATCCGTTTATCTGGAGGGTTTCGTCTCCAATCCGGCAACGCGTCTGGTGCCTGTCGAATCAGGCAAAATTGCTGAAGTCAGCTTTAGCCTCGAACCCGCTCCTCCGAAACTGGAACCCGAGAAGCCTAGTTCAACCCGCACAAACGTTACACCGCAGGCCTCTTCGAGTGATAAGCGCCCTGCAGGTCAGCAGACCGAAAAGCCTGCCACCCAGCCCAAATCGACGCAATCGGATCAAACCGCCTTTGGTCAGGATGATAAACCGAAATTTGGGACATTGAAAGTAGCGACTGTGCCTGTTGAAGGAGGGATCTGGCTGGATGACACTTTCATGGGACGCGGCAAAATTACGCTGACAGACATCCCTCTCGGCGAGTTCGTCATTCGCTTCGGTGAGGTAAACGGCTATCGAACTCCGGAATCTCAGAAAGCATTCCTCAATACATCATGGCCCTATGCCAACATCGAGGGGGTTTACCTTCCGTTGGTCTATATATCCGCGTATCTCGATCGGAACGGTCGTGAAATCACACAGAAATGCGGCATTATTCCCGGCTATGTCTTAGGAGACGCTGAAGACACCAGTGATCCCATCGCCGGTCCCGTGGTCAAGTATGTTGAAGAGACTGGCTTTTTTGCCTGGGAAATCGGGTATGCTCAGTCAAACCGCAATCCTCCGGGAGAAGACTTTATCGAAATGGTCTTCGATTTGCCTGAAAATTTCGCCGGAAATAAACCGCTGGAACTGCAGCTCTACGGCTATTCATCCCAGAAACGTTTTCCCTTCGCGTTATCAGGAAAGACAGAGATTGATATATCCATAAATTCCAGGTTGGTTAAAGAACATTATATGCCGCCATCACGTCTCGAAGCAGCAGTTTCATCCTCACCGGATATCTTTCAGATTAACAACTTTCTGCAGGTCGGTGAGAACCGCGTGCGCATCAAAGCATCCTCTACCAGCCGCTGTTTTTACTATCTGAAGCAGATTGTTCTGCTCTGAGAATAGCTTGAAAACCTCGACGAAACCCACTTCCCCACTCCGCTACGGAATTATCGGATTCGGCAGATTCGCGCGTCGTCGTATAATTCCGGCCTTCCAGCAGATAACCGATTCGTCTATCACCGCCATCCAGAAGCGCAAACCGGGCGAAGCAGCAATAGAGGCTGAATCCCTCGGTATCTCTACGGGTTATGATTCGTATGAAGAGTTATTGGCAGATTCTGCAGTGGACGTCGTTTACATCACCAGCGCAAATCACGATCACACAGAACACGCCATTGCATCTGCAAAGGCAGGAAAGCACGTCCTTTGCGAAAAACCTCTGGCTAATACCCCCGCTGCATGCGAAAAGATCATCGCGGCTTGTGCGCAGGCTGGTGTTAAGCTGATGGTCGCGCAAACGCTGCGATACAGCGCGCCTGTAATGCTTTTGAAACAGTGGATTTCTGCAGGGAAATTAGGAAAGATCTCATCAGCCAGAGCCTGTTTCACTTACCTTTTAGAAACATCCCCCCGAAGTTGGATTCGTGATAAACAGATGGCAGGAGGCGGCCCGCTGGCTGATTTAGGGGTGCACTGCATCGACACTTTGCGCTATTTATCAGGGACTGTCAGGGAAGCTGTCGGTTTCACCTCACCAAAGGGACAGGAAAACGATATCGAACTTTCAGCAGAAGGTCTGCTGCATTTTGAGGATGGCGTTACAGGCAGCTTTTTCTGCTCCTATCAGACGCCTTACTGGAACCGCCTGGCGGTATGGGGCGAAGCAGGTCATGCCTGGGTGGAACCCTGCGCTCCTCCCGGTACAGACGTCGAACTGAAATTTCGTGATCCCTACGGCGAAATCGCTATCAATCGAATCAATACTGGAAATCCGTACGGAAAGCTGATCAAGGCATTTTCGGATGCCATTTGTCATGATACAGATGTCCCTATAAGCGGATCTGAGGGATTAATCAATCAGCAGATTATCTCCTCGGTATATGCAGGGAATCACTATCGCCGCGCATAACTAATCCGCAACTCACGGATTGAACAAATCGCTTGACTTCAAGATCATATTTCTTTATTTTTTACGCTTCAATTGACATGGCTGAATTAACCTGGGCAGTTGTCATACCGGCCTTTAACGCCGCAGCTAATATCGCAACGGTAATTCAGGGCTGCAGCCGTCATATCCCATTAGATCGGATCCTGGTCGTAGATGACGGATCGGAGGATAAGACAGCAGATATTGCCGAAAAGGCCGGGGCACAGATTGTAATACAGGCAGTCAATAGCGGCAAAGGCCGCGCCCTCAGAACCGGATTCGTGGCGGCTTCTGCCTGGCATCCGGATTGGATCATCTGCCTGGATGCAGATGGGCAGCACGACCCGGAAAACATCCCTGATTTTCAAGCAGCAGCGTCCACCGGCCAATATGGTGTGATCATCGGCAACCGTCTGGCAGATACCTCTTCTATGCCGCCGATGAGGCGGTTCTCCAATAGCTTCAGCACGCGGCTGCTGAACTGGAGAACCAGATTAAAACTGCTGGATGCGCAGTGCGGTTATCGAGCTATTCGTGTATCTGATCTTGCTAAAATGCGCCTGCAATCGGAAAGCTATGAAATTGAAGTGGAATTGATTCTGGAGGCGTGGCGTCTGGGTATTAAAATCGGATGGACGCCTATTCCTACGGTCTATCAAGATGAAATCAGCTATCTGAAAAAACTGCCCGAAACGCTGCGCTTCTTAAAACTGTATCTTCGAACCTTCTATGCATCTGAATGATTTGAATAAACAGGGCCTCTGGCGAGCCCGACAACACATGATAGAGAATCAACTGCGAGCGCGACAGATTTCGGATGAACGGGTATTAGCGGCGATGGGAAAAATTCCGCGTGAACTGTTCGTCAGAGAAGCTCTGCGGGATCGCGCTTATGAAGATTCTCCCCTGCCCATAGGCGATGGTCAGACGATCAGCCAGCCGTTTATGGTTGCTTTGATGACGGAGCTGCTGCATCTGACCGGTTCGGAGAAAGTGCTGGAAATCGGCACTGGCTCGGGGTATCAGGCGGCTGTGCTGGCGGAACTCGCGGGGAAAGTATTTACCATTGAGAGGCATCACGATTTGGCTCGCAGAGCACGAAAGACCCTGGAGGGATTGGGCTACACCAACGTATTGACGCATATCGGTGATGGGACGATTGGCTGGACTGAATTCGCGCCTTATGACAGAATCATCGTCACCGCCGGAGCGCCCAGCGTCCCAGAATCGCTGCTGAAGCAACTTTCAGCGGGAGGGATCATGGCTGCCCCGGTCGGTGACAAAGTGCATCAGAAACTGCTGGTGCTGACGAAATCTGAATCCGGCGTCGTTGAAAAAGACAGTGGTGGTTGTGTATTTGTTCCATTGATAGGACGAGAAGGATGGTCGAATGGCTGAACATGTTGTTGAACTTCTGAGCGGGATCCCAGCGCACTGGATTACTTTTTTCCTGGCCATGCTGCCGGTATTGGAACTGCGCGCATCGATACCCTGGGCACTGCTTGCCGGCGATATGTCCTGGCAAAGCTCTTTTTTATGGTCGATAGCCGGTAACTTCGTTCCCATCGTTCCGATATTGCTGCTGTTAGATCCGGCTGCTTCTTTCTTTCGCCGCTGGAAAATATTCGACCGCTTTTTCGAGTGGCTTTTTGCCAGAACGCGTAGAAAGGGCAAAATCGTCGAGAGATACGAATTTCTGGGATTGATCTTTCTGGTCGCCATCCCTCTTCCCGGTACGGGTGCATGGACAGGCGCTTTGGCAGCGTTTGTGTTCGGAGTACGCTTCTGGTTAGCGCTTCCTGCGATCGTCATCGGTGTGCTGATAGCAGGAATTCTGGTGACCAGTATCGTGATGGGCGGATCGACCGCAGTGCAGGCGATTTTCGGTCTGTAGTTATTATTGATTTGAGACGGCAAAAAACAACATTTGTGGTTGCAACCATATTAAATCTTTTGTATATTTGATGTTCATCAAAATCGATAATGGATAGCATTAATCGATAGCTGTTTCACATAATACCTATCGTTTATGAATAATATTCTGTGAGCGGGGCGTAGCGCAGCCTGGTAGCGCGTACGGTTCGGGACCGTAAGGTCGCTGGTTCAAATCCAGTCGCCCCGACGATGAGAGCCAGGATCGGGTTGGTATATTATTGATAAACAACCGAACTTCGCCAAACATCAAAGTACGAAGCGTCGTACTTTTTTAAGATGCAAGAGGTACTGCGCGATTTCTGCGCAGCTTACATACTGTTAGACCAAATATCCAAATAGTCAGTCAAACCCGGATACTATTGTTATTATTCGAAACACTGCTCCGGGATCTATTACTTATTGTGAGGTACAAAAGTGCGCTGTGCAATCTTTGTTGATGGGGAATACCTGGAAAAGGTCCGCGAGCTGAGATTATCGAACATTCGCATCGATTTTAAAAAGCTGGCAGACTACTTATGGAGGAAAGTTCGCGAAGTATCATCAGAAGATGTTGCGTTATTACGCACCTACTATTACGGAGCGCTTCCCTACTTACCCACTACTCCAACCCCACAGGACCGAGAACGTTATGATAACAAGCATCGCTTCTTAAAGGCCCTGGAATTTCATCCACGCTTTGAAGTGCGTAAAGGTAAAGTATTGCGTGTTTATGATGATCACGGCAATGCCGATTACGTGCAGAAAGCAGTCGACGTTCAGCTCTCCATCGATCTTATCATGCTGGCCGTAGAAAACCAGATTCAACACGCGGTGATTTTAGCTGCAGATGATGATTTTTCACCTGCTATCAGAATCGCTAAAAATGAATCCGTCGTGGTGCATCTGGCTTATTGCCCGAAGATGCCGCGTGGGTTGGACTTGGAACGTGAAGCGGATGAGAGGATTATCCTTGATACTCCGTTGATAGACACGATTAAGCAGTATTAAAATAGCATTTTCGTGACATAAGCTGATTTTACCGCTGCATCAGAGTGCGACTGCAGGTGGCGTGTGTCTGGTTTGGATTTAGACAAGCTGCAACAGGAGGTTCGTTATGAAACCTTCACGTCCGGCGGTCCGGGTGGACAACACGCAAACCGCACCGCTTCTGCGGTAAAAGCGATTCATGTGCCCACCGGTTTGACGGCTATAGCGCGTGAATCTCGGTCGCAATATCGCAACCGAGAAATAGCGCTGCAACGCTTGATCGAAAAAATCCGCATTAGACGCAGACCTGTTAAACCTCGCAAGCAAACCCGTGTGCCTCGCGCTGTGAGAGAAAAACGGTTAGCTGATAAACAGCGTCGCGGTCGTATCAAAGCGGATCGCAAGAAAGTCGCATCAGAATAATAAAAAGGGCTGTCTCAAGCGCTTATGAGACAGCCCTTTTTATTATCGAAACATATCTATCGGTGTTAATTAAGGTCAAGTCGATAACCGTTGACGGGAAACAATAGATTAAGGCGCTGTGACCCAGACTCCTTTGAATCCTTCTGCTTGGCTGTTTGTCATTTTATCAGGTTATGTGCTAAGGCTGCCAGGCCGAATTCGACAGTGACATGGTCCAGACCACGCAGCAGAAAGCGCCGGAAACCGCGGCCGCAGCCTGCAACCTGATCGAAAAGCTGGGCGGCGAGGTGGCAGGCATCAGCATGCTGGTGGAACTGACTTTCCTCCCCAGCCGGCAGAAATTAGCAGGCCGTAACCTGAATTTCCTCTTCGAATTCGCCTCGGAGTCAATGGATTCGGATGATTAAAAGCTTTCAGCACTTAGCATTCAGCAACTTTGGAGCCGGATTGGAAAATCCGGCTTTTTTTGTTATGCGGAGGATAACATACACGGTCATTGCGAGGAAGTTCGTCAGCCGCAGGCTGAAGAGCGACGAAGCAATCTTCGTGACCTATGACGGAATTTTAAAGCAGTACTAGAGTCTATATGCCAAATCAATCCAATCTGGATTCAGCGAATTAATCAGATCGATCTTCTCTTGCCTTGATCCTCCCTTTATCTGTTTCTCACGTCTGATGGCATTTTCAGGATCACTGAACGCCTCAAAATATACAAGCTTATTCGCATTATAGCGTTTAACCCAGCTATCACCCAAACCTTGTTTATGCTCAGAGATACGACGAAACAGGTTATTAGTTACCCCAG
>JAHJDJ010000016.1 GCA_018812585.1 bacterium | reverse complement strand
GCTGATGACCTTGTCGATGGTTTCGTCACCCTCCAGACGTTTATGGTGCAGAGGCGACTCTTTGGATTTATAGAGTTTCCTGCTTAAAACGCGATATAATGTCTCGTTGATCAGCGTCGATTTCCCTGACCCGGAAACTCCCGTGACGCAGACGAAATTACCGAGAGGGATATGCACATCTATAGATTTCAGGTTGTTTCCCGTCGCCCCATATAAGGACAATTTCTTGCCATTACTCTTATGATGCCGTTCGGGTCCGATAATCTTCTCTTTACCGGATAAAAACTTTCCAGTCAGAGACTTGCTGTTAGAGATAATCTCAGCAGGCGTCCCGCACGCAACAACTTTTCCGCCGCGTCGACCCGCGCCCGGCCCTAAATCGACCACGATGTCAGCTGATGTGATCATCTCTCGGTCATGTTCGACGACGATCACGGTGTTACCCAGATCGCGCAGCCGAATCAGCGCTTCGATCAAGCGCCGGTTGTCCCTTTGATGCAGTCCAATGGAAGGCTCATCCAGGATGTAGAGCACGCCGACCAGTTGAGATCCGATCTGCGTCGCTAAACGAATGCGCTGCGCTTCACCTCCGGAGATGGTGCCCGCTGAACGGTCCAGCGTCAAGTAATCCAACCCCACATTGACCAGAAAACGCAGACGCGACTTTATCTCCTTGAAAATCTGCTCCCCGATCGATTGCTCTCTTTTATTCAGCTTCAGACTGTCAAAGAATTGATCCGCCTCCTTAATTGAAAGGCGCGTTAAATCAGAAATATTCAAATATCCGATCCTGACGGATAGCGCTTCCTTCTTCAACCGCCCCCCCTGACACGCCGGGCAGGGTAAAGCGGCCATGAACCCTTCAATCCAGTCTCGGATACCGCTGGAACCGGTCTGACGGTAACGGCGCTTCAAATTGGGAATGAAACCTTCCCACTTGGATGTATGCTCCCAGACTCCGCGCCCGTTTTTATGCTCAAAACGAAAGCGAATCTCCTTCTTCCCGGAGCCGTAAAGACAGATATCCTTTTGAGCATCGCTCAATTTCACAAATGGGACGCGCACCGAAAAACCGAAATGATCAGCCACCTGCTCGATCATACGAAAGGTCATCGATTCGCTCCAATTTTGCAGCGTGAGAATCGCTCCTTCGCTGATACTTAAACTTGGATCGGGAACCACACGCTGTGGATCGATTTCCATGCGGAATCCCAGACCGCTGCATTCCGGACAGGCGCCGTAGGGGCTGTTAAACGAAAAACTGCGCGGTTCCAGCTCTTCATAGCTGATGCCGCAATCCGCACAGGAATAATGCTCGGAAAAAAGAACCTCTTCGCCGCCTTGAATGTCAATGATTACCAGGCCTGAAGAAAGTTGCAGCGCCGTTTCCACTGAATCCGTAAGCCGCATTCTTAAATCGCCTTCAACCACCAACCGGTCAACGACCACCTCAATGGTGTGCTTTTTGTTCTTCTCCAGCTTAATCGGATCTTCCAGAGAACGAACCTCGCCATCGACGCGCACACGCAGATAACCGTCGCGTTTAAGGCCTTGAAATACTTCTCGATATTCACCCTTACGGCCCCGTATCATCGGCGCCAGAACCATGAAACGGCTGTTCTGGGGCAGACCCAGCGCCTGATCGACGATCATCTGTACCGATTGCTTCTCGATGGGTTTCCCGCAATTATAGCAGGTCGCTTTACCAATGCGCGCGTACAACAAGCGGAAATAATCATATATCTCGGTGACGGTGGCTACCGTAGAGCGCGGATTGCGATGAGTTGACTTCTGCTCAATGGCGATGGCTGGAGAGAGCCCCTCAATAAAATCGACGTCAGGCTTTTCCATCTGTCCTAAGAATTGCCGCGCGTAGGCCGAAAGTGATTCAACGTATCGCCGTTGACCTTCTGCATAGAGCGTGTCGAAAGCCAGAGAAGATTTTCCTGATCCCGAAATCCCTGTAATAACAATCAGATTTTCTCGGGGTAATGTAAGGTCAATATTCTTGAGATTATGCTCGCGCGCGCCTTTGATGACGATGGAGCCAGCAGTCTTGATTCTATCTGACATCTAAATTTCGGTGTTAATTAAGCTAAATAAGATACGAAAAACAAATTCAGAATGCAACTATCCTCCTGATGAAATCATTTAAAGAATTAGCAACAGTGATAATGACTATCGCATCGATGCCCCTACTGCTGCTGTGGGAAAGCCTTACGGGAGGTCAGACACTTGTCAGTCTTTGACTGATTCTTATCTGACGAAATGAAAACCAAGTAGAAGGGAGGACAGACATTCCTGTCTGTCGCATGACCTGAATTTGTCAGCAAAAGTAGGGTAAACTAAGCTTGCGCCATCCACCGACCCGTTAAAAGTGCCGTCGAGTCTCCGCACTCGACGACGTAGGCTGCCAATCGTCATCAACAAGGGGTTGTAACCCCTTGCTATCGGACTTATCCACTTTTGGCGAAAAGGTATACTTTCAGCGTTATCTCTAAAGATTGTTGTCAAAATAACCTTGACTTTTCAACCCGCTTAGCTTAATTTGTAATAATCAAATC
>JAHJDJ010000216.1 GCA_018812585.1 bacterium | reverse complement strand
TCTGATGCAGTTTATGGCGAGTCGTTCTACAGCGCTCACGGTCGTACCTTCGGCTTCCTTGGCAACATTTCGGCGGAGTTCTTCCTGAGCGACGCCATCGCCTTGAAGTTGGGTGGCGGTTACCGTTTTGCGCGTCTGGATCGCTTCAAGTATAACGTCGAATATGCGGATGAACAACTAGCCAATGTCACGGTCAAAAAAGGCACGGTTGCCTATTGGCAGGGGACCTACGACACGTTTGAAGTAGATTTCAGCGGCGCTTTCGTGGAGTTGGGTCTGCGGATCTATTTCGAACCGACTGCCTGGAAGGATAATGATTAGAGCGTCGGTAGAGGATTTTTCTTCCGAGCTCGTTGAGATCCCCTGCCCGCTCTGCGGAAATACTTCCCACAACTTGCGCCATTCGGTCCGGGACCGGCTGAATATACCGCTCTGTTCAAAAACTGGCAGACCGCAGGATCTGACATACTCAATTGTCGCATGTTCGTCCTGCGGTCTTTTATATCTCAATCCGCGTCCTAAACTTTCCGAACTGGCACGTTTCTATGACTCAGAAGACTACGATCCGCACACTGGATCGGGAAGTGGATGGATGGGTAGGTTGTTTCACTTGGCCAGAGCATTCACGCTGCAGTGGAAATACGCAGCAACTACCTCCGGAATGGTCACCGGATCAGCGCTGGATGTGGGCTGTGGAACGGGAGAATTTTTACAGCATATAACACAAAAGGGCTGGCAGGTCTTAGGGATCGAACAGGATGCTGAAGCCGCCCATATTGCTGATAGTAAAGGAGTAGAAGTATTGGCAGGTGATCCTACCGATCTGCTGCCGGTCGATAAGCAATTCGATCTGGTCACGATGTGGCATTCGTTGGAACATCTACCCAGGCTCAATCAGGCGATTCGTAATATTGCAGATACTGTAAAACCAGGCGGCCGGCTCTGCATCGCTGTCCCCAACCCACTATCATATGATGCCATCCGGTATGGTGAGCGGTGGGCAGCCTGGGATGCACCGCGCCATCTTTATCACTTTCGACCAGAGGACGTTAAAACGCTGGTGGAATCGCAGGAGTTGAAACTTCTTAGCATCAAGGCGATGCCGCTGGACGCTTTTTATCATTCTCTTTTATCGGTAACCTGCTGGGCAGATCATAAGGGAGGCATCGGAAATCTCGCCGACAGTTTCTTGACGGGGTTAATCAGCTTCGTCATCGGGATGAATCCGCGCAGAAGCTCAGGCGTTCTGTACCTCTTTTCCAAGTGAGTAAACCTATGAAATCGTCACGATTTATTTGTGCGCTATCGTTCTTGTCGATTATCTCCGTCGCTTTTTCCGGGTGTGATTTCAAACCCAAGGCGATTGGCAATGACAACGAACTTGCCATTTTAGTCGATGCAGACGTCAGGGAAGCTGCAGAAGGACATTTATTGGCAGCCTTCTGTCCGATTGTGGATACGCCGCAGCCTGAACATAGATTTATTCCCGTCTGGGGTGATTTTGAAGCGATCAGCCGTTTGCAGACGTATCGTTTCATTTTACTGGTGGGGACGCTCGACGGCAAGGATAAGCTTTCAGGGTTGGTTCAACAGATGCTATCAGACGAGATCATCGCGGGCGTGCGTCGAGGTGATTATTTCGTATTCCAGAAGAAAAGCGAATGGGCGCGCGATCAGTTGTTGCTGATTCTGGTCGCGGAAAATAGACAGCAATTGATAGCCAGGCTGGAAAACGATGGCCAGGATTTATATCAGCTCTTCGTTGACGAACGCAATCAAGTTATCCATGATCAGCTCTTTCATTCTTACGAACAGAAGAGCATCGCAGCAGAGATTCAAGAAAATTACGGTATAAAACTGCGTATTCCGCATGATTATATGATAGTCCGCGAAGAGCCGGAAGAAGGGTGGCTGCGCCTGAAACGGACGCCTCCCACCCGCTGGTTGACTCTGTGGCGATCGGAGATTTTAGAAAGTGATCCGGTGGATTCTTCCTGGGCGCTGGCAACCTGGTCGGAAATGGCAGACAAATTCGCCGATCCTGTGCGCCTGAATTCAGACTACCTGCATTTTGAAGCTGTGACGATGAAAGGTTTGAACGGATTAACCCTGTCGGGATTATGGGAGACTGTGGGGCCGCAGGGCGGTGGTCCGTTCTTCTGCCACTTCCTTTATAATCCTGCGGAAAAGCGGGTCTATATGTTGGAGGGGGAAGTCTACAACCCCGGAGCCGATAAAGAACCCTACTTAAAACAGTTGGAAGTAATTGTGGCGACGTTTATTCCTGCGGGAGAACAAACAGGTTATTAGGGATCTAAGACATGAACCGAAAAGTTCTAATTTTGATGGGCAGCGATTCTGATAGCGATACGTTATCGCATATGCAGCCCTATCTTGATTTCTTCGGCATCGATGCTGATTGGAAGGTCAGTTCTGCGCATCGAAATCCGGAGACAACCGCCGATCTGGCAAAAAATGCTGCAAAAGAGGGATATGCGGCGATCATCGCCGCGGCGGGAATGGCTGCTCATCTGGCTGGAGTCTGTGCAGCCCATACAATGTTACCGGTTATTGCTATCCCGCTGGCGGCTACTCTAAATGGGCTGGATGCCTTGCTTTCAAGCGTGCAGATGCCGGCGGGTGTTCCTGTGGCCGTAGTCTCCATTGGCAAGGCGGGCGCCATTAATGCCGCCTGCTTAGCTGCCCGTTTTATCGCTGTCGATGATGCGTATATGCGCCTGAAATTGGATGAATTTAAGAAGATGGGAAGCCGGCTTAAGAAATAGAGCATGGCTGGAGGACTCAGACAGGATGGATTCGGTCAAATTTCAATTTTCTGGAGTGACTATGACGGCTGAGGATGTGCTGCAGGAATTTGTGCCATACTCCGAACGGATATTAATCACCGGCTGCCATGGACTGCTGGGACAAAAACTGTTCACGCTTTTATCCCCAACCAACACCATTATCGGTCTGGACATGCAGCCTGGAACGCATCTGTCCGGGCGGGATTACAGCTATCATACCCTCGATATCACCCGTGGACCGGACCTGATTGATGCCATTGTCGAGTTGCGGCCCCGCTATATCATCAACACCGCAGCTATGACTGGTGTGGATCATTGCGAAGATGAAAAAGAAGCTTGCTGGCGCGTCAATGTGTTGGCGGTTGAATCGTTAATCAAAGGCGCCCGCAAAGTTGGCGCTCATCTGGTTCAGGTCTCCAGTGATTACGTGTTTAACGGTAAACAGCCTCCTTACTGCGAAACAGATCGTACAGATCCCTTAGGGTACTACGGGAAATCCAAATTGGCGTCTGAAAATGTGCTGCGCGGCAGCGATATATCCTTCACTATTGCCCGGACTCAGGTTCTGTTCGGCGTTGCTCCAAAGACTCGACCGAACTTCGTCGATTTCATTCGGCTGAAACTGGAAGAAGGCCTCGAGTTATCCATCGTCGATGATCAGCTTGGTAACCCCACACTGGCTGACGATCTGGCCACAGGGAT
Organism: bacterium; assembly: GCA_018812585.1. Lineage (GTDB taxonomy): Bacteria > Electryoneota > B3-LCP > B3-LCP > B3-LCP > JAHJDJ01. The sequence continues at coordinate 2,151 of JAHJDJ010000216.1, read as the reverse complement.
CGCGCGCATTATTCAACTGCGTAATACAGGCATCTATCACATTTCCGGCAGCGAATCCATCAGCCGCTACGAGTTTGCCTGCAAAATCGCTGCAGCCTTTGGCGAAGATCCATCCAGAATCAAACCCATAAAAACCGCACAACTGAAACAGAAAGCGCCTCGACCGGAAAATTCGACATTTTGCCTGGATAAAATCAACCGTGAGCTTAAATTCCGTCCCAGAAGTACTATAGAGGCGCTGATGGTTTATAAGGAACAACTGCATGAGTTGCAAATCACCACCGGAGGGAATGCCAAATGAGTGAACCTGTAATGCAGGACAAACGAGCGCTGGTGGTTATTCCCACTTATAACGAAATAGAGAACATTAACCAGATTATCCCCGCTGTGCTGGAACAGGGACCATCGCTGGATATCCTGGTAGTAGATGATAATTCGCCGGATGGAACAGCAGACGAAGTGCGTAAGCTGATGCAACAGCATGGTGACCGCCTGCAACTGTTGGAGCGTCCCGGCAAGATGGGACTGGGAACCGCCTACGTCACCGGCTTCAAGTACGCTCTGGAAAGAGGGTATGATTATATTATGGAGATGGATGCGGATTTTTCGCATGACCCCAAAGTGCTCCCCCGCTTTCTTGAAGCAATCCAGGAAGCGGATCTGGTTTTAGGATCACGCTATGTCAATGGCGTGAATGTCATTAACTGGCCGCTGCGGAGACTCTTGCTCTCCTATGGCGCATCCATGTATACACGTTTCATTACCGGATTACCTGTAAAAGACCCGACCGGTGGATTTAAGTGTTTTCGGCGTGAAGTCTTAGAAGCGATCGACCTGGATCGCGTCAAATCGAACGGGTACTCCTTCCAGATAGAGATGAGTTTTCGGGTCTGGAATAAAAAATTTAAGGTTAAAGAAATCCCCATCGTTTTTACCGATCGAGTAGGCGGTAAATCAAAAATGTCATCGAAGATTGTGCGCGAAGCAATCTGGATGGTCTGGAAACTGAAAATCCGACAATTATTAGGGTTACTATAATCTATGGCTGCGGTCGATATCACCGTTGTCATCGTCAATTATAACGTTCGACCCTTTCTGAACCACTGCCTGCAGTCGGTTCTGCGAGCGGGCGATGACCTGAACTTGGAAGTTATTGTGGTAGACAATGCTTCCTCTGACGAATCAGCCGAGATGGTAGCGCAGAATTACCCTGAAGTAGTACTGCTGGTAAATCAGGAAAACGTGGGTTTCGCCAAAGCGAATAATCAGGCATTCCGCATCGCCAGGGGTGAAGCAGTACTGATCTTAAATCCCGACTCTTTTGTTCAGACGGATACACTCAGGACGCTCTTTAAACATCTCCGGGAAGTCAAGGACATCGGCGCGATAGGCCCCAAGATTCTACTGCCGGATGGTCGTTTCGAACCTCGCAGTATGCGCGGTTTTCCTACTCCGTGGGCTGCGTTCAGCTATCTTTCAGGATTAGCGGCGCTGTTTCCCCGCAGCGCTTTCTTCAACCAGTATTTGCCGACTCATCTGGATCGTGAACAGCGGCAGGAGGTTGATGCTTTATCTGGTTGCTGCATGATGGTGCGCCGCGATCTACTGGTTGAGCTGCAGGGATTTGATGAAGATTATTTCATGTACGGTGAAGATCTGGACCTTTGCTACCGCATTCAGAAGCGAGGCCATAAGATCATCTACGAACCTTCCACTCGCATCGTTCACTTCAAAGGTGAAAGTACTCGTAGATCGAATATCGATCGCAAATTCCATTTCCGGAAGGCGATGCGGCTGTTCGTGGATAAAAACCTGACGGGTAATGTTTCAAGAATTGCGACGACTGTCATTAACGTCGGATTCTGGTTCCAGGAGGCGGAACGCAGGATACTCAAACTGCTGACACGAATAGCCGTACCTCTGGTTGATGTTTTTTTATTGAATCTTTTTATCCTTCTGGGGCGTCTGATCCGTTTTGAAGAAGCAGGATATAATTTCAATGTCTGGTTGGTCAATGGTATTTATTCCCTCTTCTATATCAGCGCCGGTTTAATTTTTGAAGCTCACAGAAGATATAAGTTTTCTGGACGAATGGCGCTTTATAGCGCCGGAGCGGCAGCCTTTGGCTCGGCTGCTTTTACATACTTTTTT
>JAHJDJ010000215.1 GCA_018812585.1 bacterium | reverse complement strand
CCTTCGTCATAGCCGACTTTGGCATCGTAGCCGGATTTGACCAGCATGAACCAGGCGAAAAGATTGGCATAAGTGCTGGAACGGCCCTGAATGTTATACCCGCAGTCGATCAGGAAGAGGACGTATCCCCAGTCGTTCAGTCTCAGCGAGCGCTGGTAATGTTTCGCCTGCGTCAAGAAATCGTCGTAGTCGGTCTGGCTCATGGTCTGCCAGAAGCGGCTGATGGCGCCGTTGTTGATCTTCTTGTAACTGCCGGTCTTGAAATCCGGGTCGTAGCGCAGCGCGACCGGAGTGGCGAAAAAAGTGAAATTCAGGAGTTCGGTGGTTGGCTTGGGAGGCACCGGTGGAGGCTTGACGACTGGTTCAGGCTCCGGTTGATAGACCGGCGGAGGCGGTGGCGTGGGCTTCACCGGACGGCTCTCCCTGACTGCCTCATCGTACTGCTGCTGATCCTGATCGCTGACCTTGGCGAAGGGAGTGTGCATCGGCTTTGGGGTCGTGTCCGCCTTCAAGCCGGGCAGCATTTTCAGCTTCATCCAGGGCTGGTCCAACATCTGCGCGAAGTCGTTATCGGTCTTGTAACGCAGATCGCCGTAATCGGTCGCTTTGCCTTTTTTGAATTTATCCTGAGCGGTAGAAATGGCTATCGCCGATATGAAGATCCACAAAACCGCCAGTAACAGAGTAAATCGCATGATAATCCCTTAAGATGAGGTACTATTGGTGAAACAGCGGGGGGTGGGGGTGGGTTCCCAGGGGATTATGCCCAGCCCTGGAGGACATGGGCTACACAAGATACAAGCCCTCTGAAGAGGACTCAAAACGAAGCTAATAAAACACGGTCATTGTCCCGACTCGTCGGCGAACGACGTGACAATTTCGTGGAACGTCAGCGAAATTTCAGGCGCTCGCGATAGGTAGCGAAGATTGTCAGCCTATGGCTGATTTTACACCTCTGGCGCCTTCCAGCTAATGGCACGAATGGCAGGAGTGCGAGTGGCAGTCCGAACAGTCTGAACTGCCAGAGGATGAGACCGTCTTCCCGCCGGATGAAAACCCGAAGGCTGACATCAGCTTGCGCGGAGAGTTGGCTCCGCATTGGGGGCAGCAAAGTTCGGCGAGGTTCGTCGAGGAGCGCACCAGTTCGTCAAATTTATGGTCGCAGGTTGTGCAGGCGAATTCATATATGGGCATAGTTAGAGATTGTGTTAAGTTCAAGGAGTGTGGGGGCGAACCTCCGTGTTCGCCCGTTGCAGGGCAGCCACAAAGAGCTGCTCTCACATCCCACGATATAAAGTAACAAAAAATAGGGGGGATGTCAAGGGTATCTTTTTTCAGTTGCAGAAAATAAAAAAAGGGCAGACACAGAGGTCTGCCCCTACATTGCTAATAGCCAATCGCCAACAGCCAATTGCTATTTCAACAACACCAACTTCTGCGTCTGCGTAAAATCTCCAGCGGTTAAACGCGCGAAGTAGATGCCGGAGGGGAGATGGTTGGCATCGAACGAAGCTTGGTACGAGCCGGCTTTCTGCCAGCCGTCGGCTAAGGTGGCGGCGAGGTTACCCTGGACGTCATATACTTGTATCTGTACATTTCCTGCAACAGGCATCTGGAAGCGAATCAAGGTAGTAGGATTGAAGGGATTGGGATATGCTGGCAGTAGTGAATAGGTCAACGGTTGCGGCTCGTCCCCTTGGATGATCCCTGTTTCAGAATCGAGGCGAATCAACCAAAAATCACTATTGCCAGCGCCGTAAGATTCGGTGTATCCTGTAATGATATATCCGCCATCACCGGTCCGCTGAACGCAGTTGCCTTTATCTGTTGAGCTTCCACCGAAGGTTTGACTCCATTGCTCTATGCCTGAACCATCGGTCTTGAATAAATAGACATCGTAATCAGGATGTACACCCGTATATCCTGTGATGATATACCCTCCATCGCTGGTCTGCTGAACACTCATACCTTCATCTGAACCGTCCCCTCCGAAAGTTTGACTCCATTGCTCAATTCCTGAGGCGTCAGTCTTGATTAAATAGACATCCATACTGCCTGTGCCATTGGAATAGATACCTCCTGCGACGATATACCCACCATCGTCAGTCTGCTGAACGCTGTAGCCGTAATCGTCATCAATTCCGCCGAAGGTTTGGCTCCACTGTTCAAATCCCAACGAATCGGTCTTGATTAAGTAGATATCATAACTACCAGCGCCATAAGACCAGGTAATTCCCGTGATGATATATCCGCCATCGCTGGTCTGCTGAACACTGTAGCCCCAATCGCTATTGCTTCCTCCATAAGTTTGACTCCATTGCTCATTACCTGAAGCATCGGTCTTGATTAGATAGACGTCATCGCTGCCAGCGCCAAAAGAAGCAGATCCTCCCGCGACGATATACCCACCATCGCTCGTCTGCTGAACGCTGTAACCTTGTTCAAAATCACTTCCACCGAAGGTTCGACTCCATTGCTCTGTACCAGAAGCATCGGTTTTAATCAAATAGATATCATAACCACCAGCGCCATAAAAAGTGGTCCCTCCCACGATGATATAGCCGCCGTCGCTGGTCTGCTGAACACAGGAGCCATAATCCAGACCGCTTCCTCCAAATGTTTGATTCCATTGTTCAATACCGGAAGCGTCGGTTTTGATCAAATAGAAATCATACATACCAGCACCGAAGGAATTAGTTTCACCAACGAGTATAAAACCGTCATCGGTGGTTTGGCGAACGATAAATCCGCGATCAGATCCAGCCCCCCCAAATGTTTTAGTCCACAGGGTGTCGGGTTGAGCGAAAATGCAGGTAGTTAGGATCAAAACAGATAGCGCTAATAGCGTAATATTCTTCATTTTTTCCTCCACCGATATGATGATTGACATAAGATAACAGGAATTGGGTGGAAGTCAAGGGAGAAATGGGCGATTCCGGGAATAAAAAAGGCGAACACATCGGTTCGCCCACACAAAATCGGGTCGGCGCAAGACCGACCCCTACGCGGTCATTATTCCGTAGTCGGGGTCGTCCCTGACCCCGACAGTAAAGCCTACTTCAGCAGCACCAGCTTTTGCGTCTGCTGGAAATCTTCCGTCAAAAGCCGGGCGAAGTAGATGCCGGAGGGGAGGCTTGCTCCATCGAAGGTGATGGCGTGAGTGCCGGGGGAGTAGAAGTGGCCGCCGTGTAGGGGCGCAGCATGCTGCGCCCCTACACCGGCCATTACATCCGCGACATTTCGCCCCCGAATATCGAAAACCTCCAACGCTACTTTCCCCGCCACCGGCATGGTAAACGTCAGAGTTGTTGATGGATTGAAGGGGTTGGGGTAGGCCTCAAAGCGGAAAGCAGATGGGACACTGGCTTCGTTTTGTGGCACACCCAGTCCTTGATCAAAGTAGAACGCGCCCATGTCGGCAATTGTATTATCCGGATCAAAGGGACTGGCAGGATTTCCCGCATCGATGCAGGGGGAGTCTGCAGTTAAACGATAATCCTTATTTCCGGGATCAACCAGCAGCGGATCTTCGACGATGTTACCGGTTCCGGGCATGAAGATAGAGCTGCAACTGTAATCGAAGGTCACATCCCCGTAGCATTCCGGCAGGTAGGTTGCATTATTGGAGTGAATGATGTTGTTTTCCCCACTGCAGGATCCCTCCGGGCTGGCGTAAACCCCCGCACCCACCGTCAATGAATCAGATGTATTGGTGTTATTGACAATCGTATTGTTGACCAGAACCGGAGCGCAGTCGAAAATAAAAACACCCGCGCCGCGCAGGTAATGCTCATTGTTATAAATCAGATTGTGATGCAGGTAAGCGTCTGTATTTTCGCAGCGGATCCCGCCTCCTCCGTTGCTGCCTCAACCAGCGGTGGAGATGCCGAAGTTCGAGGCAAACGTGCTGTGGTGAATTTCAGTCTCGCCATTGGTGTACACATACAGACCTCCAGCCCGCTCAGAGGTGTTGCCGTTGAATTCGCAGTTGGCGATTTCCAGCTCGGAGGAGTGGCTGAACATGCCGCCTCCGCGGCTGACTCCGGTGCATTCCATGATGATACTGTTCAGCAGTTCCACCTGGGATTCGATTATATAGATTCCTCCTGCGAAGAAAGCTCGATTTTTAAAGAAACTGCAGTTGGTAATCCATAATTCCCGCCCCTGACAAAACAGCGCTCCGCCAAACAGGACGGGATGATCTTCGTTGTTGGCGT
>JAHJDJ010000214.1 GCA_018812585.1 bacterium | reverse complement strand
CTGCTGGACAATCTCGTGGAACGTTAGCGATTATTTTGATTCGTGATAGGGCGCGAAGATTGCCGCACTGCATCCCGACTTGTCGGGATTTCGTTCGCAATGACTGCAAAGGGAACTCACTTCACCAACACCATTTTCTGGGTGGCATGCTTCTGTCCCGCCAGGGACGAAGCATGTGTTTCAGTCATCACCTTCACCCTCACAAAATAGATCCCCGACGCCCACCCCGCCGCATCGATGGATACCTCGTGATGGCCGGGTTTGTATCGTAGGTCGGATTCTCCGAATCCGACGCCATTGTGTAGGGGTGAGGCATGCCTCGCCCCTACGACATCCCTCCCGAATATATCATAAATATCAATCGCCACCTCACCTCCGACCGGCAGATCAAAGGCAATGGTCACCTGGCTGTTAAATGGATTTGGATAAACATTCAGCAGGATTTCAGATGTGGGAATCGGGTTACTGGTTTCTTTGATTCCTGCAGATTGATGATACGTCGTATCCCCCAATATTACATGCACACGTCCATGACCATTACGGCCGGGATTGCCGCCAAGATACCCTGGCGCTCCGGCTCCGATGTCATCGATCCCATCGCCGTTGAAATCACCAATATTAGCCAGTCCCAAACCCAGCTTCTCATCCATCCATTGACCGTACATGGCACAGTCAATAAACTCATCCAACCCGTCCCCATTCAGCCATATGTGGATGACACCATTGCCGCCGCCATAGCCCGTACTTGCTTTGATTAAATCCTCATAACCATCACCATTAAAATCAACTACATGAGGATTTCCCCCCAACTCATAGGGTCCTGCTCCGATATAGTAATCATAAAGGGTGTCAGGTTGAGGAAACAAATTATAGATCAGGATCGATGAAGGGTAATCAGGAGGAATTTCACGGTATGAGAAAACGAACAACTCAGAGATATTGTCATAGTTTATATCTATCGCTACCAGAGCTTGTCCAAAAGCTTCGCCCTGTTCTATTCCAAAGAGTTGATAGTCAGGAATTTCATCAGGGTAGTCTGCGCCATAAAATATTTGGACATTCCCTATATTTGAGATTCCGCCTGGAGCATCGAAATTTGAGGCGCCGACAGCAATTTCTGCACACCCATTGAAATCTAGATCTCCAAGGCCGATGCATTCGGAAGGTGAACCATTAAATTCTTGACTTGCGGTGATTTCCCAATCAGGCAGGCTATCAAGTGAAGAACCACCCCAAAAAATTTGTAACCGTCCGTAAATACCAGATCCAACATTATAATCGGGATCAACCAGGGCAAAGTCATTCCCGCCATCGCCGTTGAAATCACCGATACCAACCGCTCTATATGGTCTTTCAATTTCCGGCTTTCCGATCACTAAATCGGGAATTGTATCGAATGCTGCGCCGGCATAGTAGATGTAGAATTTCTTATAGTGCCAAAAGGCGGTGTCTGCCTTGACTGCGATATCATCCCAGGAATCACCGTTTACATCGCCGATGTTGAAAACGTAGCCTTCAAACTCATACCCCAAGGGATCAGTATCAGGATTATTCAAATAGCCGTCCACAAGACTGTCAGGTGTTGTCCCTCCATGGAAAATCCACAGGCGATCTTCTTCGGTTCCCACGATCATGTCGTCGTAGCCATCCGAATTAATATCGCCCAGCCCAGCCACAGATAATCCTAAGGCGACTGTATCTGCAGGACCTGATTCCGTCCACCAGGGTGTTAAAGGCTGGATTTGCGCGGAAACATAAAATGGACTAAACAGGATTAGAAATAATAGTAATTTACACATATTTTCCTCATTCCCTCGAACCCCATAAAAACAACCCTCCCACCAGGAGCGGCGGCAGGGCAAACGTCAATTCCATCATAATGATGACATATATTGTAAAATTTGAAGCCATCAGGGGATAACCGAAAGCGATGATCGTGCCGATGACAATCAGGACCATCCCTCCGATCTGCGGCTTCTTCCACGCGATCCAGGTGATCAGCAGGAACGCCGCACCAGGAAGCGCATTGGGCGAATTCTTGATGATCCCTTGTATCCCGCCGCCATACGCTTCCGACCCGGACACCAGACCGAACCAGGCCCAGAATCCCGCCCAGATCAGGCAGATAATGCGCGCAATCCACAGCGCGGTTTTACGCTTCATGGCTGCCTCCGCGATAAAACCGTTCCCGTGGGTATAAAACCCACGGCTATATTTGTAGATAAAACTAAATAAAACACGGTCATTGCGAGGAAATTCGACGATTCTATCGGCGAATGACGAAGCAATCTCATTCAACAACAAGTTTCTTCATTTGGACGAGATTGCCGCACTGCAACCGGCAGCAAGCTGCCTGTTTCCGTTCGCAATGACTGTTAGAAGGAAATCGCTTCACCAACACCAGCTGCGTCACACGAGTGCGTGCAACGCTACTCGTAATCAGCAAATCTGTGTCAATCTACGATTCTGCCAATTCCGTCATTCCGACTTGTTCGGAATCTAACGGATTGCCGATATCTGATTCTGGACAAGCCAGAATGACATCTGCATCAATTCATTAACCCCTACCCCTGCATCCACTTCACAGCATCTCGAGCATGATAAGTCAGAATCAGGTCCGCGCCGGCGCGTTTGAAGCCGGTCAGAATCTCCATGACGATCTGCTCTTCGTTGATGGCGTGCGCCATAGTTGCTGCCTTGACCATGGAATATTCGCCCGAAACGTTATAAGCCGCCACCGGGATATCAGTCGATTCCTTCACCAGGCTGATGATATCCATGAATGCCAGCGCCGGTTTAACCATGACGATATCCGCCCCCTCTTCAACGTCCAGCAGAACTTCTCGCAATGCTTCTCTGCTGTTGGCAGGATCCATCTGGTAACCCTTACGATCTCCGAAACCCGGCGCGGAACCGGCCGCTTCACGGAAAGGACTGTAAAAAGCTGACGCATACTTGGCGCTGTATGCCATGATGGCATGTTCACGAAATCCAGCTTCGTCCATTTCGCTGCGAATGAAACCAACCCGCCCATCCATCATGTCCGATGGAGCGATAATGTCGGCGCCCGCATGAAGAAAGGACAAGGCTTGTTTAGCCAGCAATTCCAGCGTGGCGTCATTATCGACGGTTTCACCCTTGATCACGCCGCAATGCCCGTGATCGGTGTATTCGCACAAGCAGACGTCGCAGATGACGATCATCTCCGGGACAGCATCTTTAATCGCCTTCACGGCGCGTTGCACGACGCCATCCTTCTGCCACGATGACGATCCAATAGCATCTTTTTTATCGGGAATGCCGAAAAGGATGACGGCAGGAATGCCCTCAGAGAAAGCAACCTTAGCTTCCTTAGCCGCCCGCTTGGCATTGTAGCGCGCCACCCCCGGCATCGACTTGATCGGCTCGTCCTCACCCTTGGATTTGACGAACATCGGCCAGATCAGGTCATCGGCAGACAGGGAGGTTTCTCTGACCATGCGGCGCAGAGTGGGCGTGCGCCTGAGGCGCCGCGGTCGTTCGGTGGGAAAACTCATAGCAATGGTTCCAGATTAAGTTCCTTTTAATGATCTGGGCGACCACTGAGGGTCGCCCCTACATTCTATAAACCTGCATCACACAGGGGCGTGCAACACATAAATTAGCCCCCTTCAGGGGGGTTGTACCATCTGTAGCCCACGTCCTTTAGGGCTGGGCCCTCGTGCCTGACCGCTGGTAACCTGCTTCACACGAGGGCGTGCGACACCATATCAATTTATCACGGAGTGATGATCTCCACCTGCCAGGTGTCGATGCAGTAAAAACCGCCAACAATCTTCAGTTTCCCCTGCTGGATGTACTGGTAGAAGTGAGATTGCGGACTGCGCAGTTCTTCCACGATCTGCACCACATGAGCACGCGCAGCATTATCCCATATATCCCCGGGATCGTTTCTGACCTTTTCCACAGATGGCATGATATGCTCGACTATTTTGCTGATATTACCTGTATGCTCGCGATCCTGCAGCGTGGCATATACAGCCCCGCAGCGGCGGTGCCCCAAAACCATGATTAAAGGCACCCCAAATTCATCCACTGCCAACTCCATGCTGCCAATTGCATGGTCACCAGCAACATTGCCCGCAATACGTACGATAAAGAGATCGCCTAACTGGCAGTCGAAAATGATCAGCGGTGGCGTGCGTGAATCTGAGCAGGCCAAAACCACCGCAAAGGGTTTCTGACCCTCTCTGACCGCCAGTCTCCGTTCCATAATTTCATCGGGATGAGTCATCTGCCCGGCAACAAAGCGAGCGTTCCCCTCGATGAGTTGTTGTAAGGCTTGATCGGGATTCATGAAGTGCTTTTCCCTTCTTGTCTATCTATCGTTCTTATAAATCCTGAAAATGTTTAACCAGCGCTTCCACCACACCCGGCACCGAATGAGTTTCCGCTTCCAGGTCGACTTTCAAACCTTCCGCTTCTGCAATTCTGGTAGTCATCGGCCCAATGGAGACGATCAGGGCGTTCTTCGTCAGTTCGATAGCTCGCTCTTTACCCAGAATTTCTACCAGCGCGGTCGCCGTAGACCCACTGGTGAAGGTGATCACATCCGGCGGCTGTTCATCCAGCAGTGCGTGCATCCCGGCATCCCAGGCGGCGGTAAAGGTGTGATAGGTCGTCAAGGGAATGACTTTGGTTCCGGACTTCATCAAAGCAAGTTCGATGGTATCATCGCCCAGATTCCCTCGCACCCGGATAACCACCGCATTCTGCCCCTTGATATGCTCCGAAAACTCCTCAGCCAGTACCTTAGATGTATATATCGACGGAATGAAATCGCTGGTCATGTGATATTCCTGCAGCGCGCGGTCGGTGCCGCTGCCCATCGAAGCGAACTTGAAGTTCACCAGGAAACGGTAGTCATACCCCGATTCGTACACCTGACGGATGAAATAGCGCACTCCATTCTCGCTGGTGAAAACGATCCAATGCGGCCTTCCAGCATTGAAATCCAGCGCTTTAAGTTCACTCCAGCCGCAATTATCAAGATGATCGTGGGTAGCGATGGTGGGTAGAGGCAGCACTTCAGCTCCTAACCTGCGCAACACCCGGTACATCTCGACAGCCTGATCGGACGGCCGGGTAACCATCACCCGCTTGCCGGACAGCGCTTCGGGTTCGCGCCAGATCAAATCATCGACCAATTCCACCGTCGGCCCGATGATGAATAAGGCCGGTGGCTTCACGTTCTGTTGAACGGCAATCTCCGGCAGCGTCTTCAGCGTCCCGGTCACCTGCCTCTGGACAGCAGTCGTCCCCCTCTCAATCAAAGCCGCAGGCGTTTCCGGGCGCATGCCGCCGTCAAGCAGCCGTTTCACCACGTTGGGCAACTGCTTGACCCCCATATAACCTACCAGCGTGCCCGATTCGGATTGACTGAGCCATTCCCACGGCACCTGCAGGTCATCTTTAT
>JAHJDJ010000213.1 GCA_018812585.1 bacterium | reverse complement strand
CCACCCGCGGCCAAGGCCACGCCGCTCATCACGTCAAAGCCGATCCAGAGTCCCCAGGGGACCGCGTCAGAGAGGTTCGTTGTGGCGCCCAGTCCAAACATGAAGCGAGCAGTCGCAACCGCCGCCCCGAGGCCGATGATAATCCATAATATCAGTTTGAAGTTCTGTACCCTACTCATCGCCGGGTTCCTCCTTCTGAGCGCTGTTGTCCTGCTGCAATTTCATCCTGCGGCCTACGACCCAACTGATCCCTGCCATCAGAGATCCCATGCCTACAAACGCATAGGGAACGGAATTCATGGCGGCTTCTGTCCGCTTCGGTACTGGTTTTTCGCCCAAAGGCTGATTGTAAGTCAGGAAAGAGAGATCGGTATCTGAGATATAGAGGACGGAACTACCGCCGATCTCTTTCTCCCCCCAGACTCGATCGATGTATAATTCCGGATTCTCCTGAATGCGGCGGTGCGCTTCCTGTAATAATTCATCCCTGTCTCCGAAAATCGTGGCTCCTGTGGGACAGGCTGCTGTACAGGAAGGTTGCTCACCGACCTTAATTTTATCGTAACAGAGGATACATTTGCGGATGTAGGGCACCGGTTCATCCCAATCATAGCGCGGAATGCCATAAGGACACGCCATCATGCAGTAACGGCAGCCCATGCACTTATGGCTGTCATACACCACGGCGCCTTGCGCGGTTTTTGTCAGTGCGCCGACAGGACAAGCCGAAACACAAGCTGGCTCTTCGCAGTGTCGACACTGCTTTCGCACGTATTTATCACCAGGACGCGGCACGATGGAGGTCCAGTTATTCGCAGAAAGTCCATCATCCTTGGCCCAGCGCCGCGGGATTTCCGGTTCAAGATTATAGGTAGATTTGCAGGCGATGACGCACTCGCGGCATCCGATGCATTTGGTCGTATCGGTTAAGATTGCTTTCATTCTGCTACCGTTTCTTTGGCAACTTCAACATTGATTTTGGGTTCTTTTTCCAGTCGAGGCTTCTCGATCCACGTCGGTTGATTATCATAACCCATCGTCTCCAAAACACGCTGACCTGCGCCTGCCGGAAACTTCCAGGATAGTCCCGTCACTAATTGTGATAGCGGCAGCAGGATACAATGCGCAATTTTGGTGAATGGAATCATCACCATGATGACATTTGCTGAATAGATATGGAGCAGCATGATCCACTGGTAAGCTGCCGGGTTCAGCGATTGGTGCACGGCAAAATATCCTGTGATAAATGGAACCACCAGCAACAGCGGCCAGACATAGTCCTGCTTACGGCTTAAGGCCCGGGCAGGCGCATAGAGCGCTCTGGCCAGAAACATGATGATACCGCCCGCGATGGTAGTCAGGGTTAAGAAGTCGGCCAGTCCCAGCGATAATGCCGGCCAGGCAAAACCAACAGAATTCTTCCATAACAGCACATGCCCGCCGTAGAAGAGCGGCACCAGAATCAACCCGACGTGAAAGAGGATGGACACTCCGCCGTAGAGGGGACGCTTCGACCAGACTCGAAAAACAGGGACCAGCCAGGAGAAGGTTTTGTTGAGCAGATCCCTCCAGGGGATAATTTTATCCGGGCTGCGTTGATAGTTTTCGATCATGCCCACGATCGTCAGGATAAAGATGCGAATCAATCCCAGAATCATCAGGACAAACGAGAATCGAAACAGCGGCCCGCTGCCGAAATCCAACCAAGCTTGCAAATCTATTTCCTCCGTTTATAGTCAGATTATTCTACAACAACCGGCTGCTTGGCATCATCGAATATGATCGCTTTGTAGAGCAGATCATGGAGCCCGACGATTTCGCAGTCGATGTCGTTATCTTCCATCAGTTCGCGCAACTGCTTCTTACAGTTAGCACAGGGCGCGACGCAATATTTTGCCCCGGTCGCTTTAATCTGTTCAGCCTTGGCACGGCCCCCGACGGTGGTGCGGTAGGGACGAATTTCGTCGATTGAAACGGTTCCGCCGCCGCCGCCGCAGCAGATATTATCCTTACCTTTGGGTGTCATCTCGACGTAATTCTTGCAGAACGCCTTTAATAGTTCGCGGGGCTGATCTACAATCCAGCCCGGTCTGGCGATGTTACAGGGATCGTGATAGGTCACTTTTTCAGTGACAATATCGGGATCTAATTTGAGGCGTCCTGCTTTCCAGACCTGATGAGTGTATTCCATGATATTCATGACTGGCAGCGCATCGATGCCGCCGCAGAAGGTCGGATAGAAAAACTTGGCGCTGCGTGAAGCATGACCGCATTCACCGATCAGAATAATTTTTGCTTTCAGCCGTTCCGCTTCAACGCGGATCTTTTTCAGCACTTCTTCCAAGACGTGATCGCTATAGAAGAGACCGTAATTAATGCCGTCGTAGTAACCTGTCCCGACCGTCCAGCTATCGCCGGTTGCGCGGAACACAGCCGCATTACCCATCAGTGTCTCGGCTTCCATCAGGTAATCTGACACCGCGGGGATGAAAAGGTATTCAGCGCCTTCCTGGTCGATGGGAAAGGGAATATTAATCCCCTTTTCCTCTTCCATATCTTCTGACAAAAACTCGAGTGTATCCAGGAGAGCAGGCACCGGAAT
>JAHJDJ010000212.1 GCA_018812585.1 bacterium | reverse complement strand
TCCCAGGAGATGACTTTGGTAGTTGGATTAAGTTCATTAATGAGCTTAAAAATAGCATTATCGACAAAGTCTTGTCTCTACAGTTGCTTGGGACTAAGTTCTTTCATCTTCCCCACCTCCAGCTTTGGTTGGGTTGACTAAGCACAGCGCAGTCTAGAAGTATGTGCTTACAACAGATGTCTCGACCATTTTCCTGACATCACGAAAATGGTTGTTAACCTCATTACAACCTGATATTCTACCGTCGAGGTCAGGGACGACCCCGACTACAGATGTGTTTATTTGCTACTCCGACTATGAAATCTTAAAATCCTACAAATCCCCCCGCCCTTCCAGTGATCTTGCCAGAGTGGCTTCATCGGCGAATTCCAATTCAGATCCGACCGGAATACCGCGGGCGATGCGGGTGACCTTCACGCCCATCGGCTTCAGCCTCTGCGCCACCAGCATCGCGGTGGTTTCCCCTTCAGTCGTCGGATTGGTGGCCACGATCACTTCGCTCACCTGATCCTGCTGCACCCGGTTGATCAGCTCCTGCAGATGCAGATCGCTTTCGTTCTGGTGATCCAGCGGAGAGAGCACGCCGCCCAGCACGTGATATAACCCATGAAACGCCCCCGATTTCTCGAGCGGCAGAATATCCGAAGCCTGCTCCACCACGCAGATCAGTTTCTCGTCCCGCTTGGGATCGGAACAGATCGGGCAGTTCTCCCCTTCCGCGATGTTGAAGCAGCGGCGGCAAATCGTCAATTTCTCTTTGATCGCATGGATCGCTGCAGCCAAACGCTGGACCTTCTCTTTGCTCTGCTTCAGCAGATGGACAGCCATCCGCTGCGCTGATTTCTTGCCCACGCCCGGCAGTCTGGACAGTTCATCGATCAAATTCTGCAGTGTTGGGGGGAGTGATGACATCGGCTAAAACCCCGGAATTTTGAATCCCGGCGGCAGTCCACCCATCAGTCCACCAGCGGCCCCTGCCATCTTCTCTTCGGATGCTTCTCTGGCATTTTTCAGCGCCTGATTCACTGCCGCAGTGATCAGATCTTCCAGCATCTCTTTGTCTTCCGGATCGATAACGTCCTGATCGATTTTAATCTCAAGGACTTCTTGCTTGCCATTCGCTTTGACGGTGACCACACCGCCGCCGGCAGAACCTTCCACCTCAAGCAGTTCTAATTCGGCCTGAGCTCTGGCCATGTTCTCCTGCAGCTTCTGTGCTTGCTTCATCAGTCCGGCCATTCCGGATTTTTTCATGGTTCGCCTCTATTATTGCAATGAAAATCCTGCTTTATCCGATCCGCTTGGCTCCCAAACAGCGGATCAGTTCTTCTTCAAAGGGATCAATCTGGGAGTTCTTTTTCGCTAATTCTTCAGCATCCGCCGGGGATAACCGTACCAGTCGAAGCCGGATGGGCTTTCCGAATACTTCGGTGATCGTTTCGTCCAAGGTGCCGGAAGCCGCGACTTTCTTCAACCGATCCAACTGCAGGTCGTGCAGATCAGACCCGAACCCGATGACCAGCGCATCGGCGCTGATCTCCTGCGGCCGCCCCATTTTCAACTGGCAAGCCAGGGGAATTTTCCCTACGCAGATCCGGTCCACTATCTCCGACCAGCGCGACCTGACCGTCTTCAGATCCGATGCGATGCTGTCAACCGGCGGTTGGTCTTCAGCGACCGTGGTTGGGGCAGCAGACTGCTCAGGCGTTTGCGCCGGTTTCGGGGCACTGACCGGAGCGGGAGGGGGTTTGGTTGCCGGAGTGGCTTCAGCTGCAGTTTTTTTTTGCGTTGGCGGAGGCTTTTGAACGGGTTGTTTTCGTTCGACTGGAGCGCCGCCACGCAATTCCCGCAGTAGCTCTTCCAATTGCACCGTCTTTTCCAGCGCCGCTAAGCGGAGCAAGGTCAGTTCCAGTTTCATGCGCGGTTGCGGATGCCGCCGGATTTCGTTGACTGCTTCCTGCAGAATTCCCAATATCCGCAGCAGGTCTTCGATATCGAATTGACCGGCCTGATCGCGGTATTTGCTGCGCACCTCCTGCGATGCATCGATAAAATCAGCGCCGCCCTGATCCTGCGCTTTGATGAAATTCAGGAAATGCTCAGATAAGCCGTTCAAAAACTCTCGCGGGCTTAAGCCACGTTCGTCGATTTCGTTGACGACGTGAAATGCATCTGCAACACGATTATTAACAATGATATCAGACACCTGGAAGAAGAGTTCATCGGGCGCTATTCCCATCGCTTCACGCACGGCGTCGGCTGTGATGCCTTCGGGTGAATAGGTTGCCATCTGGTCTAATATACTCTGGCCATCGCGCATGGCGCCATCGGCTCTGCGGGCGATTAATTCCAGCGCTTCATCGTCAGCTTTCAACCCTTCGGCATCGGCGATTTTGCGTAAATGTTCTGCAATTTCCTGCGCTGATATCCGCCGGAAGTCAAACCGTTGACAACGGGATAGAATCGTTGCAGGCACCCGGTTGATCTCAGTCGTGGCGAAGATGAACATGCTGTGCGCGGGAGGCTCTTCCAGCGTCTTCAAGAGCGCGTTGAACGCCTCGATGGTGAGCATGTGCACTTCGTCGATGATGTAGATTTTCTTGCGGCAGGAGGCGGGATTGAAATGGATGTTATCGCGCAGATTGCGGATTTCCCCAACGCCGCGGTTGGATGCGCCATCGATTTCCAGCACGTCTAAACTGCGTCCCTCGGCGATTTCGATGCAGGGCGAACAGACGTTGCAGGGGGTTGCGGTAGGTCCTTCAATACAGTTGACCGCTTTGGCCAGGATGCGAGCGGTTGTGGTCTTCCCTATTCCTCGCGGTCCAGCGAAAATGAAGGCGTGCGCGATGCGTCCGGCCTTTAAGGCGTTTTGCAGAGTTCTGCTGACGCCGTCCTGACCGACCACTTCGGAGAAGCTTTTGGGCCGCCATTTGCGTGCGGTTACGAGGAAAGACACGGGCAATCGGATTGCTTGTGAAACAGACAAAAAACAGGCTGTGCCCCACCATCGGACTCACGCCCACTCTTCACCTGAAGGTCGCCGACTCCAGCCAAGCGATCCCACGGCACATGAGACTAACGCTTACCGCTGTTCCCTCCCGGGCCTGACGGGGTTGGGCGAGGTATCATTGCGCGGGACTTGACCTTCTATATCACGTATCTTCAGGATCCGGAAGCGTAAAGACCTCAGGGTGGGTATTCGGCCCCGCTATAGCGGATTTCGGGCTACAGGGCACCGCTAGCACCCCGCCTAGCACAGCCTGGATTGGTGACAGAAAGTCCTGTATCATGGTGACAGGAAAGTGGAGCTGAGCGGGCTCGAACCGCCGACCTATACGTTGCGAACGTATCGCTCTCCCAGCTGAGCTACAGCCCCAGAAAATCCAGCAACCGGAAAGATATAAAATAATATCTTACAAGCGTAAAGTCAACCCCTTTGCAGGGGAAATCTCAAAGCTCTTTCTGACTAATTACCACCGGTATATTTATCACGGTTCGGCAACTATTGGCCGCTTTGATTCGAAATAATAATCGCAACAGGTCTTTAAAGATTCATTACAGTCGTAATTATTTAATTTACAATAAATTAAAATTGTAATTTCGTGAGGATATGAGACCTCGATTTCAGGCATTGTTATTGCATCACTGCACTTTGATAAATTCGACTTGAGACTATTGGGGGGATGATGCCTGAAACAATGTTCGACCGGCGGTCTGAAGCTGAAGAGCACTACCGCCGCGGCCTTGAACTGAAGCGCCAAGGATATTTGCTGGAAGCGGAGCTGGAATTTAAACAATCTCTGGAAGCTGACCCTGCTTATTTTGATCCCTTACTGGAGATCTTGATCGAACAGGAAGAGCACGGCGCGGCAGAGGATATCCGTTCGGATCAGTTACTGCGCCGCGCGGATCAGAAATATCAGTTGGGCATGGCGCTGATGAAGAACAACCGCGCGGAAAAAGCGGTGCGGCACTTTGAGGCTGCCTGCAACTTGGAATCTGATAACGCCAAATATTTCTGTGGTCTCGGTGAAGCGTTAGCCAAGACCGGCCAGATGCGTGAAGCGCGCGAGAAACTTCGCATTGCTGCTAATACTACCGGTGGATCGAACTCAGAGAAATACCGCGCTCGGGCTCACTATTTGATGGGGAAATGGCATTTGGAAGAGGGGCATAAAACTCGTGCCCGGCGCAGATTGATGATGGCATATATCTTGGATCCCAAAAGCGAAAAGACTGCTAAATTGATGAAGAAGGCAGGGATCAGTTCTCTGCAGAAGATATTTCTGCTGCCAAAATTGAAGAAGGGGCAAAACATATAAATTTTTCTCCACGCTCGAAAGAATAAAGCCATCTCCCGTTGATCGGAGCTGGCTTTTTGTTATTGTATCATTAAAAAACCAGAGTATTATTAAAGTAATATGATGACATCAGGGACGGTTTTTACCGTCCCTGATTTTTTTACTTGGAATTCTGGTCAGAATTCTTTATATTGATATGAGACAACAGAATGAGGTCAATATGAGATTTATCACTTGTCTATTTTGCTTAGTGATTCCCTTGCTGGGTTTTGCCCAGGAATTCGAGTTCCGCCAAGAGTACGACACTATCCCCGTGGAGATCGATGGCTGGCAACCGTTTGTGCCCTGGATGGGAGGGATTTGGGACGGTTGTCCTGATT
>JAHJDJ010000211.1 GCA_018812585.1 bacterium | reverse complement strand
GAGATCGGCAATGTCGATAGTGATGACTGGCATTGGAAGGCAGGAGGTTGAAGGTGGTATTTATTGGTTGCTTTAAGGGGGGGTGGGGTGGGAGATTGTTGGATACCGAGTGATTTGTGGTCGATCGTGATTTCATCACCTCGAACGTCAAGACCACGAGTGAAGAACGAAGTTCTGAGCTCCGGTTGAGCGCCGATTAAGGAGGGAGCGGTTACCCGCCCCTCCTCATCTCAGAACGGTACGTGAGACTTTCACCTCATACCGCTCAAGCATCTCATAACCCTTTCAGTATCGGGCACCGGTTCCGAAAGGTAAAGTAGTCTTGGTCGATAAAGGGGTTCTTATCCAATTTAAGGCCAGCACAACGAACAATTTTGGTATCTGAGAAGAGTCGCAATCGATTCTTCCCGGTTGAAAATACCCAGTTCCGAGTTGCCCCAGAATGCCAATATTTAGTACTGACCCACGTATGACGTTTCTTTGGGTGTCTCCTCTTTGCCCATCCCCAGAGAATATTCCAGACAAAATAATCTAATTTGCTGAAAATCTCCTTCGATACTGCTGATCGATGGTAATTAGACCAGCCGGTAATGATGGGATTCAGTACACTAATAAGGTCTTCCTGTTTCCATGCCTTCGCTCGTCGAATAACATCTCCCAGTTTACGGGTGATATTCTTGATCGACTTCTTTGAGGGCTTTATCAGGAGTTTTCCTCGGTACTTGCGGAAATTCCAACCCAAAAAGTCAAAGCCACAATCGATATGAGTGATACGAGTCTTTTCCTCTGACAATTCAAGACCTCGTCCCTTCAGGAAATCTTTAATCAATTCAGCAATCTCAAGGGCGATATCCTCTGAGTCTGCGGTGACAATAAAATCATCCGCATATCGTAAGAAATTCACCTTGTGGGAATTATGTCGATGTTTATCGATCAGCCCATTTTTACCGACGTGGTACACAGATAAAATGGCTTTCTCCATTCCATCCAGTGTCATATTCGCCAGTATCGGAGAAATTATTCCCCCTTGTGGAGTTCCCGCAGTGGTGGGATTCAGATGTCGATTATACACGAATCCCGCTTTCAGAAATTGCCTCAGAATTGATGCATCCATCGGAATGTTGTCCACAAGCCAATCATGGTTAATATTATCAAAACAACCCTTGATGTCCCCTTCCAAAATCCATTTTGCAGAGGATTTCCCACCGAGACAGCAGTAGGCATATTGTCGAGCATCCTGTGTGCTTCGATGCAGTCTAAAGCCAAACGAGCGTGGATCAGATGTTGTCTCTGCAATAGGTTGCAGCGCAAGGGCGTACAGCGTTTGCATCGCCCTATCGTGCATGGTTGGGATTCCTAAAGGCCGCTTCTTCTTCGATCCATGCTTTGAAATATAGACTCTTTTCAGCGGCTTTGCTTTATACTTCTTATCGGATAATTTGAGGGCTGCGTTCATTCTGGAGTTCGGTGTTATCCACTTCGCACCATCAATTCCCGCTGTTCTCTTCCCTCTATTCTGGGTAACACGCTTTACAGCCAACATTTTCGCGTTAAACGAGTGAGTTAGCAAGTATTGCAGTTGTTTTACCAAATTCCACTTTCCTTGGGTAACTGCTTTTGCAATTCGGGTTTGCAGCCTGTTAACATGTTTTTCAACCTTCTTCCAATTAATAGTATTCCATTGGAGTTTTGGTTGTTTGTCTGTAAGTCTCTCGCCTTTGAGGGGCGTAATTGAATTACTTACATTCACAGGGTTGCCTCCGTTCATGCAATGAGACACCACTCGATAAGTCTGCACCCTTTCGGGTTAGGGCAAAGTTTGAACCCCTATGCAGCTCATTACAAGCTGCCATTCGCTTTTTATCGATTCCTCTACCCACTATGCCATCGATCACCCTCACGGGGTCAATACCCGGTTTATCCGGGAGCATATTGGGTTTACCAAGTTCTGCATCACAGATAATTATGAATACCTTAGAAGCCATCTGTAAGCCGGAAACCATATGTCCATTCACTATAACGTCCTTCAAGCCGTCATAGTCTGGTTTCGTACCTTTTGGTGTAAGCGTATCAGTCCGTTTTCGCTTATCTGACGTTACGACTCTTTCAATGGTTCGCATTACGCTCTTCATAGTATTCTTATCCTGGCAGTTGATCCGAATCGAACTTTCTGATTTTTCCACGTTGTCCCGCAGGCTTACTACGTGGGCGTTACCACCCACGTATTCTGCGGTAGGATTACCCCGGATGGAAGGGGTAGCCGGTTAGGCAATCTGTGATGCAGCTTCTTGTCGTCAGCGTAGGGTCGTCAAGGTTTTGCATGCTTTCATCGAGGATGAAAACCGAGATGTAAATTGCGGAAAAGGTCCGGGGGTATCCTCGCCCGGGTTGGCAATGAACTGGGGAGGCGGTCACCGGTCCGAAATATTAATAACAAATTGCCGTAAGGCACAGTTATGTCAAAGACCAGCATTTTCATCACCGGAGTGGGGGGACAGGGTTCCCTCATGGCATCCAAGATCATCGCCAGGGG
>JAHJDJ010000210.1 GCA_018812585.1 bacterium | reverse complement strand
GATCAAGCGAAGCACTTTACAGGCGAGAAAAAAGTACAACTTAAATCGACAAAATGAGGCAGCATCCTTAACTCAGGCAACACACAAAACTCACCCTTAACTAAACAGCAAAACAGTCCGAAAGACTTTGACGACGTACACATCCCTGCTCCAAAAACTATCTCATGTTTACCACAGTATTCATTACCCTCTTCAGAACACCCACTCTCGCTGTCTTGTATAGCGTATAAGCGATGATCTTCCGTCTGGTGTATTAGTTTACCCCTCTGGGCGAGTATGACCGGAATTTCGTTGTAAAATCGAAGGGGGGGTAGTCTCTATATACCGATCTGAATTCCCAGATCAAAGGGGGGTGGGCTTATATCTATCGGTTTGAGATAGGTGAACTTTGAGCTGACAAAGGTGTAATTTGAGCGAAGCCGGTTTATATATCGTCAAACACTTTTTGACAGTTTTATTAAAATGCTAAGGGAGAGCTTCAGTGATTGCCTGCGTTAAGGATGCTGCTCTTTAAGCTTGCATCAGAAACTCCTGCTTGATACGCTCCATTATCACAAAAGTATTGCAAAAAGGCTGATTTCGTCGGTTTTTACGCACAAAACCACTGGCCTTTTAAGCCGTTTGTCGCGGGTTCGATCCCCGCCATCGTCACGATATAAGCCCTATCAAAGCGGACGACTACCCCAAGAACATTTCAGGTTTTTGGGGTATTTTTATTCTTGCTATACTGGTGAGGGTACGCGGTTGCTCCTGAATAGGGACGTGCTTAAGATTCTGTGATGAATGTTTTATTCCGTTTTTTAAACTTGGATATATGCAGTTGTTTTTTTATCTTCAAAAGAAAGAAAAAAAGGAATACTTACTATTCTGCTGAAAAAAGCCAAGAAATCTCTCGCACTTAGACTGGTGATCCCGGTCGGTATTGTGGTTATTGTTGCCGTCAGTCTGCATATCATTCTTCTCTCCTCCCAGGATGACGTAATGGATCGCAAACTTAAGGAAGCGGGACGAGTGGGCGGCATTATCGAAGCGATTATGCTGTATGATATGCAGCGGAATCAGTTGCACGATTTTCAAACCTACCTCAATCTCCTCCCCATTGGCGCGGATCTGGCGACGATTCGCATTTATGATGATCAGGGGTATTTGCGCTATGCCGTAAACGATTCGATGGTGGGTCAACGGGTAGACCACCACCGCGAGCCGGCCTGTACGGTTTGCCACCAGGGTAAGGGTGAGGCGGTCAAAAAGCGAAACCTGCTGTTACAGCCGGATGGAACTCACATTTTTCAAGCCGATTTCCCACTCAAGAATTCTCCCGGCTGTCATTCTTGTCACAGTTCTGATAAGCTATATCTTGGAAATATATTAACTGAACTCACTTTTACACCTGTAGAACAGCGGTTAATCAATCGCAGGAGCCTGATGATCTATATCGGTTCTTTTGTGATGGTGACCGCGATTCTTATCATCTGGACTTTGATTCAATATCAGGTGGTCAAGCCGATTCGTGATCTGGTGCAGGTCATCGAAAAGTCCAAGCAAGGGGAACTGTCTAACAGATTAAAGCCTCGACGCAACGATGAAGTCGGTTTTCTCGTATTATCTTTCAACGAAATGATGGATTCCTTAGTAGAGCTTCGAGACAACCTGGAAGACCAGGTGAAAACCCGTACCGAGGAACTGGAATCATCAAGGATTCAATTATCCCTGCGCGAAAATCTGGCAGCCCTGGGAAGGTTAGCTGCAGGTGTTGCCCATGAATTAGGAAATCCCCTGACTGGGATTTCTTCGATTGTCCAACTGGTCAAGAAACGTAAAAAGGACGATGCATTCGTGGTCGAGCAACTCGATCTGGTGCAGACAGAAATTCAGCGTTTGGCAAGACTTGCACGCCAGATGGTCGACTTGGCCAGGCCGGAAAGTGACAGCCAGTCAATCTTTGACGTCAATGTCAGCATCCAGAAGGCCTTTCAAATAGCTCGTTTGGATCGTAAATTAAAGGAGCGGGTTATCACACTCCCGCCAAAGGATAAGTTTATTCTGGTGCAGGCCAACGAAGACGCGATCATACAAATCGTGATGAATCTGTTATTCAACGCTGCAGACGTGACTCAGGATAAGGGCAATATCAGCATCGATCTTCAGCGGACCGCGAACGATACGGTTGAACTGCGTGTGGTGGACGACGGTTCAGGAATCCCTGATGAATTGCAAAAAAAAATATTCGATCCATTTTTTACAGCCAAACAACAGGGCGAGGGAGTAGGGTTGGGTCTATCGGTCTCACACAGCCTGGCAAGATCTTTCCAGGGTGATCTTCGCCTTGAATCCAGCACACCATCTGGGTCAATTTTCTTACTTCAAATCCCTGTAGCGAAGGAATGAAATGATGGATAATCGCATCCTGATAGTCGACGATGAAGGAAATATCCGTAACAGCCTTAAAATTTTTTTGAGTGATGAGGGTTATTCCTGTATCGCGGCGGTCAATGGACAGGATGCTTTGAATATTATTCAATCCGATTCAATCGACCTGATTATCACCGACCTGATCATGCCCGAAATGGACGGGATGCAGCTTCTGGAGAGGGTCAGACAGCAATACAAAGATATTCGAGTCATCATGCTGACAGCTTACGGCACGGTGGAATCGGCTGTCAAAGCCATGAAATACGGCGCTGTCGATTTCCTGTTGAAGCCGGTTGATTTCGACATGCTGCTGGCAAAGGTAAAGGATTGCTTCGAGATAATCGATTTGAAGCGGGAAGTCCGCTGGCTGAAAGAACAGTGTTCTGATGCAGGTTGCAGTAACTGCATTTCCATGGTCGGAGAATCGGCCGGCTGGAAAGACGTTGTGCGTCAGACTGAAAAGGTTGCTCAGAGCGATATTACCGTTTTAATTACCGGTGAATCTGGGACAGGCAAGGAAGTTCTGGCGCGTGCCATGCATCGTTTTTCAGAACGACGGGATCGCCCCTTTGTCCCGGTAAATTGCAGCGGGCTCCCTGAAACTCTGCTGGAATCCGAACTGTTTGGCGTCGTGAAAGGCGCCTACTCAGGTGCCGTGAAAGATCGTGAAGGTTTGATTCGCACCGCCAAGGATGGGACCGTTTTCCTCGACGAAATTTCAGAACTCTTGCTCTCGTCGCAAGCGAAATTGTTACGCGTGCTGCAAGATGGTGAGGTTCGTCCGTTGGGATCGGATTCGTCATCAGTTGTGTCTGCCCGGTTTGTAGCCGCTTCCAATCAGAATATTAAGGTCATGGTCGAGCAGGGCAAATTCAGGGAAGATCTCTATTATCGAATTTCACCTTACGTGATTCACATCCCGCCTCTGCGAGATCGTTGGGAAGACATACCCTATCTCGCCAAACAGTTTGTCTACTGCTATAGCGCTCGCGAAGGGAAAAGTACTCCCATGCTCTCCAGTGATGCTATCACTCATCTGCAAGCTTATGATTGGCCGGGAAATGTGCGCCAATTGGAAAATGTCATTCGCAGCGCTCTGCTGTTCCACGATGGTGATTATCTCTTCGCTTCAGATTTCCCCCCAGAAATATTTAATATCGCGGAGCAATCGAATCACAATGGTTTAAAGGAAGTGATAAACCGCTTCGAAAAAACTTACATTCAGCGCATATTGCATGAACAAAAAGGCGATAAAAAAACAGCAGCAGAAAAACTCCACATCAGCCTCACCACATTATACCAGAAAATTAAAGACTTAGGTATCCTCATCACCGATAATTCCTGATTCCCGAAATCCTTTATATAGGAATTTCGTAAAACCGGAAACACCTCCGCATTATCAACCAATCGATTTTCTTCCAAATTCATAAAATACAGTATTATAAGCATCGCAATTTCTTCTTCGAAATAGTTGGCATGTAGTTTGTGATATATATTCAATAATGTGAATAATCACGCATGGTGGATGGATAGTGGAGAGCCTTGGATCAAAGCCTGTAATTCTAATCATAGAAAGCGACCAACGCCTCTGTGAAGCTTTGAAAGCCGAACTGGAAGGTGAAGCCATTCCCGTCTGCTTCAGCAGCGTCAGCGAGGTTAAGCAATCCTTAAAACAGGGGAAACTATCCCCCGAGTTTAACGCTGCGATTGTTCAAATGATCGACAATACCAAGGATGAATTATCGAATCTAACCGAGATTTTTGCCGAGATCGATGATATTCCAGTTTTTCTGACACTAAGCTACGACGGCAATTTTCAGTTGGAACAGAGCTACATTCGGTCTTGGACTGATCATATTTACTTCAGGCCTTTTGAAGTCGACAAACTTATCGGCGCCTTGCGCGCAGAAATAAGCAAACAATAATAGAAAAAGTACAAATAACCCCAAATTAAGGGAGGCATAATGAAAACGAATTGGCTCGTAACCATCTTAATGGCAATAGCGATGCTGGTTTGGCTGGTTGGCTGTGAAGGCCCGGAAGGACCTGCAGGAGCTCAGGGTGATCAGGGTGAACAAGGTGATCCCGGCGATCCTGTAGCACAATACACTTATCTGGGTGACGACGCCAGCACTTGCGGCCACTGTCACGGTGACGTGGTCGAAACCTGGTCTGAAACCGGGCATTCCCACGCCTGGGATTCTTTAGATCCAGAAGATCAGGCGAACCTGTACTGTGTACAGTGCCACACCACCGGATTTGATGCAGAAGTCGCTTACGGCGATACTGTCGTGGTAACTCCGGGACCGGACGTCCACGGATTCGATGACTACTATCCGCCAGTTACCGCGGAAGATGAAATGCGCGCTGGCATGCTGGAAAACGTTCAGTGCGAAGCCTGTCACGGCTCCATGGGCCCCACCATCTATGACCACGAACCGATCGTAAATTTCAACACCGGCTTAGTTGATGACATGGATCCCTCGATGTGCTCCAAGTGTCATGAGCAAGTGGAAGAATGGCAGGAATCGGGGCATGGTATGGTCTTTGAGCATCATGGCTTCGTTGACCAGGAAGAGTTCGATGATGAATGGAACAGAAGTTCCTGTGGCGCCTGTCACACAGGCGAAGGTTTTATCGGCGACAATGATCCTAACTTTCCTGATCCTTGGTATCCTGAAGACGCTCACCTGATCG
Source organism: bacterium (assembly GCA_018812585.1). Lineage (GTDB taxonomy): Bacteria > Electryoneota > B3-LCP > B3-LCP > B3-LCP > JAHJDJ01. The sequence goes on along the minus strand of JAHJDJ010000210.1, from coordinate 6,567 downwards.
GATGCCAGACTTGTCACGATCCACATGATGACACCAATCCGCATCAGTTGCGCAATGTGGACGATTACACCGTCCTTTACGATGCTGAAGAGGCTGCTACCTTTACCGGTTACGGCGGTGCGCAAACCTGCGTCCAGTGTCACCATGCACGTCGCAATACTGACAATGTCGTAGGCCAGATCGAAAACGGATATGCCCACTTCGGTCCGCATGGAAGTCCTCAGATGGATATGTTTGTAGGCTCCGGCAGCTATGAGATCGAGGGCTACGAATACGAACGTGAGCATTCACACCAGATGTTCGACATGTTAGATGATAACGAATCCTGCGTTACCTGCCACATGGAAATGCGCGATCACGGCGATCCATTGGGATGGAAGGGTGGACACGATTTCGAACCGACTCCGGCAACCTGCTCCGCTTGTCATGTTGTACCTGACGACTTCGATTATCACGGCGAACCGTCAGATCTAGTTGCTTTGGCTGACCAATTGATTACCGCCATTGGTGTTGATCCGGAGTATTTGGGCAATACAGATTCGACAACCGTTGAACAGCGTATGGCTGGTTATGCTTACGTCTTCTTCATGAATGACGGCAGCAACGGCATCCATAATCCGGAATATGCCAGATCACTGCTGGAAAATGCATTAGACTTTATCGAGACTGCTAATGCTGCCGGCAATGGTGCCATCGTACAAAAGTAATCGACTGAAGAAGTCGTAAATTCTTTATAGCAGCATCCCCGAAGGGTTAGATCGGTTTGTCGCGCTGTGTGACCGATCCGTAAGAGACACATACCCTTTGGGGATGTCTGCTGTATCTAAGGTAATATGCTCAAGAGTATTGCATTTTAACGACTTGAATTGTCCATGTTGTCGCTACTGTAATTTCCCTCGAAAACCGCAAATCATTAATAGAAACCTTGACTTTAGATCTTACATCAGTTAATTTACCGTCAATCATTGAGATGAATTGCACAAGCAATTGTCACGGGAGCGTTTGTTCATCAAACATCTGAACAAAAGGATTTCCAACATGAATGAGTTATCACAGAAGGTTCCAGGTATCCGAAGTTTGAAGATTCTTTCCTTATTGATCTTGGCGATTCTTTACGGAGCATTAGCGAGTAACGTCTATGCTGCGAGAATCAGCGGGACATTCCAAACTCAAACACGCGGTTACCAGGACCACGACGGTGAAGATCATCTTGAAGTAGCTCCAGGCTTAAGAATAAATGCCTACGGCTTGGGCATCCAGGGACTCTCTCTGCATGCTTATGGCATGTATTATGGTGACTCTGTGGATGATTTTTCCCAATCCGCTCAAGATCGATTGTATCACGCCTATTTCAAGTATGCAACCGCTAAATCCGCCTTTACGGTACGTGCCGGCCGTTTCTTCCAGTTTCGGGGAGTCGCAGTTGGAGTCCTCGATGGGGGAGAGGTTTCTTACCAGCTGAACCCACGATGGACCGTTACCGCCTTTGGTGGACAGCAGGGACCTTTGGAGCGCAATTGGGATGTGGATCGTCAGGGAGATTCACCCTGGTTCGGGGGTGAATTGCGCTGGAATCCAACCTCCTTCTTCGGCAGAAAATCGGTTTTATCACTGAGTTATTCTCGCCAGGAACGAGACGAAAACCTGCTGAGACATATCGCCGGACTGAATTTCTACGTGAAAGTCAGCCCCAGATGGACGTCGCTGAATATCTTGCACTTGAATCTTGAAGGATCAGCCCTGCGTAAAGCGATGACCCGTTGGCGTTATACCTGTCCCAAATTCCAGTTCAGCCTTGAAGGGGCTCTGATTCAACCGTATTCCGCAACCTATTCGTGGTTCAGTGACTTTGAGAGCAATAACATTGTCAGGCTGAAGAACACTGTCGAGTATCACTACCGCACCAACCATTGGGGCGCCGGTCTTTCCAGTATGGTCTTCGGAAAAGATGAAATCGGATTCCGCACGGGTCCCTATGTCATCTTTCCATATGGCCGCGTCGGATATTCTCAGAGCTTCGGAGATCATTCCAACAAAAACACACTGTGGGGATATCTCAAGTATAGCCCGCTGCCTTGTCTGGATCTGAAGGCTTATGCCGCAAATATGGAGTATGAATGGGAAGCGCTGTACGTCGGAACGTACGAGACCACTGCATTAAGCGCAGGTTTTACTCTGCGCCCGTCGTTCCTGAAGCGTACAGCCTGGGATGTGGAATACCAGCATTACCAGACACCGGAAGTAGAATCTGACCGACGCGTTATTGCTGCATTCAAGTGGAATTTTGATTATTCGGGGAAATAATGAAAAAGATAAAATTCATCCTGATCCTGATGCTCACCGCAATGATCCTCTTTATCGCATTCGCGGCATTCAGCGGTAATCAGAGCGATCCTCGCAGCGAGCTGGCTTTCAGTCACATGTTCCACGTTGATGAGGTTGGAGCGGCTTGTGATGATTGCCATGCTGCGGCGAAGAGCTCACATCATGCTTATGATAATATATATCCCGGTATGGAACAATGCGCCGAGTGCCACGATGTTGAAGACAAGAGCGAATGTTCCACCTGCCACAGCGATCCGGAGAATGTCATACCTGCTTCAGGAGTCCATGAAAACTACGATTTCTTCAAACACAGTAGTCACTCTGACGCCGGGTTGACCTGCGCTGCCTGTCATGCTGATATTGTCAAGTCTACCGAGTGGACTGCTGACCAGCAGTTACTGCCAGTGATGGATCAGTGTGTCAGTTGCCATAGCGAAAGAGGGCAAACTCTGGAATGCGCCGCCTGTCACCAGGGCGTACACCCACAACCGGGTGATCACACCTTTATGGAATGGAGTAAGACACACGGACTGGAAGCCGCTTTGGATCCTGAACGGTTTCAGCAATATTTCGAACTGGGCTACTGTGAAGATTGCCACCAAGGCTTAAATTTGAAGGGCGAAGTGCATCAGACCGGGTGGTTGTTCGTGCACGGTGATGAAGCCGCAGTTGGTGGCGAATGCTTCGTTTGCCACGAAGACCGGTCAGGCTGTGCCTCATGTCATCAGACTATGCTGCCCACGCCGCATCCGCTTGGAATTCCGAGTTTCGCCAACGCAGAAACGGGTGGAACTCACAAGGAAGATGCACAGGCTTTCTTTGAAGCCTGTATTACCTGTCATGAAATGGGACAAGCCAGCCCCACTTGTGCGCGCTGTCATTAATTTAACTGGACGGATCCATGAAGATAAAGACGATTATCATCCTGTCTCTATTAGCCGCAACCTGGCTGATATGGAGCTGTGAAACCACCTTGGACGAGGATTGGTCGGGGTTTGGATCGACGGTGCATTTCCCCGCCCCTTATGAGGGCGATCATGTTGGCTATTTAAACGCAGATCCTGCCGCGCTGACCGGTTGCCAGAGCTGTCACGGTGCTGATTATGACGGCGGCACCAGCGGTGTCTCCTGTCTGGCGTGCCACGAAAGCAACGGCGTCTCTTTCGATTGTAACCAGTGCCACGGCAATGCTTCAGGAGATCCAGACGATCCACTGAACTGGGTTTCGCAAGACGATGAAGACCCTCATCTGACTCACTTAACTGGCGGTGATAACAGCAAATCCGTAGATTGCAATACCTGTCATGAAATCCCGGAGTCATGGCTTTCTGCAGGACACTTGGATGGTCCGCCTGCCGAGATCGCCTTCAGCGGTCTTGCTCAATGGCGTGATACGCATCCGCTCTGGGACACCGATGAAGAATCCTGCAGCAGCACCTATTGTCACGGCGAGGGAACGCCTGAATGGGAAGAAGACGATCTGGATTGCGATAGCTGTCATGGGCTCCCGCCCGGCGGTTTACATCCTGAAGCTGCAATCAATGAATGCTATGAGTGTCACGATCAGGTGATGGACGAAACCGGCACGATCATCAACCCTGTTCTGCATCTGAATGGCACAATTAATGAGTAAGTTGCTGAGTTAATTCCTACTTATGATCAAAAGGCTGCAAATACATTTTGAAGTCCTGCTCATCACAGGACTTCTCTTCTTAATGACACCCCTTGCCGTGGTGATCGCTGAAGAGATTCCCTATCCCAACGACTACTGCCAGGAATGTCACAGCGATGCCGCATTAGAAGCTGAAGACGGCCATATCGTATACGCCGATGAACAAATGATCGAGAATTCGGTGCATACTGGAGTCGCTTGCTACCAATGCCATAATCAGCCGCAGGCGGACTTTGAAGATATACCGCATTTCGAGGAATATACTCCAGTAGACTGCAATCAGTGCCACCGTAGGGAAGGCATGGTCTGGATGGAGTATTTTTATAAAATGCTGGAGAAAAAGGGGGAGACAGACATTCCCGATTGCAAGGAATGTCACGGTCTGCATGATGTCAAGCGTCACATGGGCACAGAGATTGTTTGTGATCGCTGCCATAAAGATATCGCGGAAGCTTATAAGCAGAGCTATCACTACGCCAAATATCAGGAAGACACCCGCAAATATCCCGTTTGCACGACCTGTCACGACCCCCACTTTAAATCCAAGAAAGAGGTTATTTCCTCCACCGAATATAAGCAGGAAATCGTCGATATCTGCTCCAAGTGCCACCAGAAGGACATCGAGACATATATTCATTCGCGGCATTTCCACGAAATGGAAGGCGGTAATCCCAAAGCCCCGGTTTGCACCTCCTGCCATGAAAAACATGACATCCGCAAACCTACTGATTCCCATTCGAAAGTCAATTCGCTGAATATTTCCGGAGTCTGCAACGAGTGCCACCCCGGTCATGCCGAGAGTCTGCACCGCGCAGAAGGGGTTGATCCCGCTTTAATTTCATGCGCGACCTGCCATACCGGCCATCAGACCGATATGGCGTCCATCAACCAAGCGATATTTAAAGAAGGTGGCATTTTCAACAAGTGTAATTTCTGCCATTCCGCAGAACGGCACAGCAAGGAAAACCTGGCGCATGGCGAAATAATGCTGATGGACGGGAATGGGCAAGAAGCGAATTGCACGCATTGTCATGTTTATCACTGGAATCTCCCCGGCGTTGATGCGGAATCTCTCTTGCACAAACGCACAGAGTGCGTCAATTGTCACGCCCAGGAAAATCGTGAATACAACAAATCGATCCACGGCACAGCGCATGCACAGGGTATCTCTGAAGCGCCTACCTGCACCGATTGCCATGGTGAGGCGGATATTAAGAAGGCATCCGATCAGTTTGACGCGGCGGGCGTTATCGAGCTCTGTTCCTCTTGCCACAGCGATAAAGAGATGATGCTGAAGTTCCAGGTGAATCCTTACGTTGTCGAAGGCTACAAGGATACCTATCATGGCAAGATGTTTGAGATGGGCAATGTCGGGATGGAATTCGCGGTATGTACTAACTGCCACGGATCCCATACGATTTTACCGCCGAATGATCCCGAATCCTCCGTCAGCAGATCCCATATCGTAGAGACTTGTCAGGAATGTCATCCTCGAGCCAATGATCGATTCATATCCTATCTGGTGCATCCCAAGAAACCTACCAAAGATGAGCTGCAGCATGGCGCAGTGTTGGCGGAAGCTGATAATAATCTGAACGGCATGAAGGAAGCGGCGAAAGATTTGTCAGGGTGGGAGAAAATTAACCAGGCGGTAGCCGGTCTAATGACCCTCCTGTTGGTCAGTGTCCTGAGTATTTTCGGCTTTCATACAATACTCTGGTTCCAGCGCGGTATTCGAGGGAGGTTCGTGGTCAAAGGAGTCTTCTATCGGCGCTTTGACCGCTTCCATCGCTTCCTTCACGTCCTGATCAACGTCAGTTTCTTGACCCTGGCTTTCACCGGACTGCCGCAATCATACGCGCATACCGGTCTGGCCAAATGGATGTTCCAGAATGTGATGTCTCTGGAAACAGCTCAATTCCTGCATTATGTCGCCGCTGGCGTGACCGGATTTTACTTCCTGGCGCACTTGATATTCCTTGCATTCAAAACCAGAAAAATCGGACTTAAAGCGCTCCTGACCGGCCCCAATACCCTGGTGCCGCGTCTCAAGGATTTCAGGGATTTCATCGGACATTTGAAGTGGTTCTTCAAGATGGGCGCGCCCCCCAAATTTGACCGCTGGGCTTACTGGGAAAAATTCGATTACTTTGCCGTATTTTGGGGCGTGCTGGTGATTGGACTATCCGGTTGGCTGCGCATGTATGAGGAGTTCTTCGGCAGTCTACTGGGCGGTGGAGTGATCTCCCTGGCGGAAACTATCCACAAAGAAGAAGCGTTGCTGGCGACCGCTTTCATCTTCATCGTGCACTTCTTCAATACGCACCTGCGGGCAGAAAAATTCCCCATGGATATTTCTATCTATTCCGGCCGCTTGACTGAAAAGGATTTCAAACATGAACGTCCTGAAGAATGGAATCGCCTGAAAAATGCAGGGACGCTGCATAAACTGCGCGCCAAACCGATGAGTATCCTGGGGTATGTAGTGGCTTACTCCTGGGGCATACTTACCTTACTGACCGGACTGTTCTTACTGGCATTGATCTTAATCGGACAATTTACAGCACATT
>JAHJDJ010000209.1 GCA_018812585.1 bacterium | reverse complement strand
CGAAGGGAAAAGTCCTGCTTTTTGCGATATTGTTCGATGGTATCACCTTCATGCCGGTCTATTTTGCGCCAGATCTATACTGGTTGGGCGCCATCATCATCTTCCATTCCATCGGGATACCGTTTATCATGGTGCCGCGCATTTCGCTGATCCAGGAAGGAATCCCGCCCGCGTTGCAGGGGCGGTTCTTTGCTCTGGCAAATCTGACCGTGGTGGGCATGACGGCGCTCTCTGCGGCCGTTACCGGCGTGGCTTGTGAGGTATTAGGCGTGCGCGCACTGTTTTTTATTATCGGTATTGGCGGCGGGATCTGCGGATTGCTGGGATTTTTATTGAAGCCGTTAAGAGAGCGGCGCTAAGCGCTTAGAAAAAGTGGCCTACGTGGTTTTTTTCATTTGGAATTGCGGAGGTTCTTTACTATATTATATAGAATTTGATATAAGGACACTGGATTCATAGAGTCGCTTAAGACAAGGAGAGGCGTTATGGGCAGAAAATCTGATTTTTACGGGTTCATCGTTCTGTCGTTACTGATCACTGTCTGCTGCATTTCAGGGACGACGGCGGCTTCCACCTGGGTGCCGTTAAATGGTGTACAGGCGATAGAAGAAGCGCCGGTAGTGACATTTACCGGGAACAGTTATCAAGCCATCGACCTTCAAGCATCTATTTCCGGTTTCAGGTCGGAAACGATTAACAATGAAGCAGGGGCATTTAATCTGATCACACTGCGGGATGCAGGAGTCACCAATAAGGTTGGCGCGCCGCAGCTCCCTGCCATACGCCGCATGATCGAAATTCCTTTCGGGGCAACTCCTGAGCTGGTGCTGGGGCGCACAGTCCTGTCGCGGCACTCATTGCGCGAACTGGGATTGGAACATCCTTTGATGCCAGTGCAGGAACCGCTAGAGAAGGTTCCTGGCGCTCATGACCGCGCTCAATTCAGTTTGGATCGCAGCGTCTATGCAACTGATGAATTCGTCATTGGCGAACAGGTTCGTGTCGCGGAAAGCGGCATTATCGGCGGTCATCGGTTTATCATTCTGGAAATCTATCCCATCGATTATAACCCTGCCAGCGGCATGGTTCACGTTCTCAATGATGTGGAAATACAAATTCGGCTGAACGGAGCAGATCAGGGATTGACTCGCCAGATGAAAGAGCGTTATGCTGATCCCTACATCAGCGGGCTTTTCAAAAGGTTAGCAGACAGCACCTTAGACGAGGTCGATCTGATTCCGCCTCCTCTCTGTTACCTGATCATCACTAATAATTATTACGCTTCGCAAACCACCCTGCAGGATTTCATCGATTGGAAGACGCAGAAGGGTTTCCATGTCGTCATGGCGACAACGGAAGTGATTGGCTCTTCGACGAATGCCATTAAAACTTACATTCAGACAGCGTACGATACCTGGGAGATCGCACCCAACTTCGTGCTTCTCATAGGCGACGTCGACGTCATCCCGAACTGGGTTGGTTCGGGGACCGGTAGCCCTATCACGGATCTTTACTATGCCACTGTAGCGGGCGGCGATTCCTTCCCTGATATCGGTGTGGGACGTTTTTCGTGCACCTCTGTGGGACAATTAGAGCGCATGGTTAACCGCACTCTGGAATACGAACAGGTCGGCTGGGTCGGTAATGATGACTGGGAAAAACACATTGTTTTCATGGCTTCGAACGACAATTACGGCGTCTCTGAAGGCACGCATAATTTCGTCATCGATAACTACCTGGCGCCGGATGGTTACCGAACCGACCGGCTCTATTGTCATACTTACAGCGCGACCACCGCGCAAGTGACGGCCGCCTTCAATGAAGGGCGTTCCGTGGGGACTTATTCCGGTCATGGCAGCACCACCAGTTGGGCGGATGGACCTCCCTTCAGCCAGTCGAACGTCAACGCGCTGGTTAACGAAGTCTATCCCATGGTGCATAGCTTTGCTTGTGTGACAGGGCAGTTTACCGTCGGTGAGTGCTTTGGTGAAACCTGGATTCGCACCACCAATGGCGCACTTGCATTCTGGGGATCGTCGGTCAACTCCTACTGGTCGGAAGACGACATTTTAGAGAAAAAAGTGTACGAAGGATTCTTCGACGTGCAGTGGCCTCAGGCTGATCAGCATCTGACCTGGATCGCGGGGATGTGCGATTATGGCAAAATTGAAACCTGGATGTACTTCGGCGGCGGCGGCATGATGCTGCGATATATGGAAATGTATAACGTGCTCGGCGATGCCTCCGTTGACCTCTGGACAGACATCCCGAATCAGTTGACCGTCAACTATCCCGGCGCGGTACTGATCGGACAGAATCAGATCGAAGTCACTGTCTCCGGTTACCCTGACTGGGCGATGGTGCACATTTATTCGGACGCTGAAGATCTGATGTTCACCGATTATGTCGACGCCGGATCGGTTACATTCGATTTAGGCTCTGGATTCGCCGTGCCCGGCAACCTGGAAATCTGGGTAACCGGCCACGACTGCGAACCGTATAATGGCACTGCACAGATCATTCCGCCGGTCGGACCGTATGTGATTTATAACAGTCACGAGGTGGACGATTCCGTGACCGGGAATAACAACGGGCAGTTGGATTATGGCGAAACGGTCGAGCTTTCTATCACCGCAGAGAACGTTGGTGTAGCCGCGGCGATGGATGTGAATTTGACGCTGACCTCGTTGGATCCGCTGCTGACCATCATTGATGGCACAGAATACCTCGGCAACCTGGCGCCGGGGGCAACGTTGTCGACGATCGGCGGATTCACAGTCGAAGCTTCGTCAGACCTGCCCGACGACTACGCCATTTCCTGCCAGTTGGACGCCACAGACGGCATCGAAACCTGGACGACTTATTTCACCATTACCGGTCATGCGCCGGTTGCCGCGTTCAATTCGCTTACCGTGCATGACGATACCGGCAATCAGAATGGCAATTTAGATCCCGGTGAAGCGGCCGATCTCGAAGTCGAACTGATCAATGATGGTTCCTGTGACGTCGATGACGTGACCTTTACAGCCTCAACGACCGATCCGTATGTTACGGTCACTTCCGCTGCTGGCACAGTAGGTTCACTGCCAGTCGGCGGCACGAATAGCGGCTTGTTCTCCGTGGAGGTTTCTTCGTCCTGTCCGCAGGAACACACGGTCCGCTTTGATTTGGCAGTCAGCGGTTTCAACGGATACTACACCGAACTGGAAATCACCTCTGTCGTGGGAAATATCCTCTACGCTCCGACCGGTCCCGATAACTACGGCTATATGGCCTACGATCCCTTCGACGCGCCGGAAACGCCGATATATGATTGGGTGGAAATCTGTGCAGACTCGGGCGGTCCTGGTACGCTGATTAACTTCACCCTGGACGACCAGACCTTCCAGTTCGATCTGCCCTTCGATTTCCAGTACTATGGTGTGAACTACAACCGCTACTCCGTGGGCGCCAACGGCTGGATCGGCATGGGAGACGTTTTCGATGACGATTACAGCAACAGCGGCATCCCTAACGGCGACGGGCCGGAACGAATGATCGCGCCCTACTGGGAAGATCTATCGCCTCAACGAACCAATTCCGGCAAGGTCTGGAACTGGTACGACGCCGCCAACCATCGTCTGGTGGTTGAATATAACCACATCGAACAGTATACTCCGGCCGGTTCCTTCGAAACCTTCCAGGTGATTCTTTTAGATCCGGCTTACTATACAACCTCTACCGGTGATGGACGCATTATCTTCCAGTACAAGGATATGTCAGGATCGCATACCAATGAGGGCACGGTCGGTATCGAAAATCACGATGAAACGACCGGTTTGCAGGTACTTTTTGATGGCGGGTACGATCAGCATGTCCATCCCATCGAAAACGGCATGGTGATTCTCTTCAGCACGCCGGTGGGCACACCCAGCATAAACATCGAGCTGACTTACATCAGCGGATCACCGGTACCGGCGGGCGGCGG
>JAHJDJ010000208.1 GCA_018812585.1 bacterium | reverse complement strand
TGGATAAACTTTCCGCCCACGGCGGGCAGCATCTCTGACATCACGTGCGCGATTTCAGAGGAAGGCGTAATGGGGTAACCGCCATAGAACCGGCATCCAGCCGCAAGAGCAGCCTGAGCTACGACTTCATTACCTTGCCAGAATACTATATCGGATTTCTCCGAGACTTCGGATGACATCTTTAAACCTCAGTATTTCGTGTGGTCAACTGAACGGTTTGATTGTTTTCTTAATTAAAGCTCGGCCGCAGATTTTTTCGCGCCGCCGATGGTGATCAGTTTTTCTTCGCCTTTCTTTAGAACGCGGATAGCGAAGTCAGGACACTGCAATTCGCAGAGTTTGCAGAAGTTGCAATTATCAGGATCTTTTATCGCCACGGTGGTCCCTTCCCATTTATCCGGGGCGTCTACCATTTCCAGACCATCCTGTTTGCAGACTTTGACGCAGATGTCACAGCCCTTACACAGGTCTTTATCAATGATAATGACGATGTCGTTCTTTTTCCCCTCATACCGGACAATGTCGCTCATAGTCAACCTCTTATGACAGGACTTCTTTCATCTTTATTCCGATTTCAGCCGGTGATTTACACACAGCAATGCCGGCAGCTTCTAAGGCTGCCATCTTCTCGGATGCTGTGCCTTTGCCGCCAGCGATAATAGCTCCAGCGTGGCCCATACGCCTCCCCGGTGGAGCAGTTTGTCCAGCGATAAAGGCCACAACCGGCTTATTAAAGTTGTCTTTGATATATGCTGCGGCGGTCTCCTCAGCAGTACCGCCGATTTCACCAATCATCACCACGCCATCGGTGTCGGGATCTTCATTGAAGAGCTTCAGCAGGTCCAGGAACGTCGAACCGATTATCGGATCGCCGCCGATACCGATAGCAGTAGATTGACCTAATTCCAGGGCAGTCAGTTGACCGACTGCTTCGTAGGTCAGGGTGCCGGACCGCGAGATCAGACCGATGCGCCCAGGCTGGTGAATGAATCCCGGCATGATACCGACTTTCGTCTCCCCTGGTGTAATGACGCCGGGACAGTTCGGGCCGATCAGACGGGCTTTGGTTTTCTTCAGAAAATGGAAAGCTGTCTGCATATCCCGCGTGGGAATGCCTTCGGTGATACAAACGATCAGTTCGATCCCGGCGTCGGCTGCTTCCATGATCGCGTCACCGGCAAACGGCGGCGGCACGAAGATCAGCGATACGTTCGCGCCGGTCTCTTTGACTGCGTCATCGACGGTATTGAACACCGGACGATCCAGATGCATCTGACCGCCCTTACCCGGCGTGACGCCGCCTGTGACTGTTGTCCCGTATTCGATCATCTGACCAGCATGGAAGGTGCCTTCACTGCCGGTGAATCCCTGAACGATAACGCGGGAATTATGGTTGACTAAAATGCTCATGTTTATCTTATCTAATTTGATGGACGATTGAATTAATTACTCACCGCTGCAGTTACCTTCCTCGCAGCATCCTGGAAATCAGAGGCAACCAGGAAGTTCAAGCCGGATTCCTTAAGAATTTCCGCGGCCCGTTCAGCATTCGTGCCAGCCAGACGAACTATCACCGGAACTTTTACGTCGCCCAGAGCTTTTACGGCCTCAACGACGCCCGTAGCAACACGGTCACAGCGGACAATACCGCCGAAGATGTTGATCAGGATGGCTTTGACCTTGGGATCGGTCAGGATGATGCGGAAGCCGTTTTCTACGGTTTCAGCGGATGCTGCACCGCCGACGTCTAAGAAATTGGCAGGTTCGCCGCCAGCCAGTTTCACCAGATCCATCGTGGCCATAGCCAGCCCCGCTCCGTTGACCATACAACCAACGTTGCCGTCCAGCTTGATATAGTTCAAATTGTACTTGGAAGCCTCGATTTCAGCAGGCTCTTCTTCGTCCAGGTCACGATACTCAGCGATGTCTTTGTGACGGAACATAGCGTTGTCATCGAAGTTGATTTTGGCATCTAAGGCCATGACGTCGCCATCTTCTGTGATCACCAGCGGATTGATTTCCGCCAGAGAACCATCCGTGTCCCGATAAGAACGATACAGCGCCAGGAAAAATTTCACCGCTGATTTGTGCTGATTTCCTGTCAACCCTAGCGCGAAAGCTAATTTCGACGCCTGGTAAGGGCGCAATCCGGTGCCCGGATCGATGTGCACCTTGACGATCTTTTCCGGCGATTCCGCGGCGACCTTTTCGATCTCCATACCGCCTTCGGTCGAAACCATGAAAGCATCCATGGATTTTTCGCGATCCAGAACGATTCCGGCATAAAGTTCGCGGGCGATTCTACAGCCCTTTTCGATCAGAATTCGGCGGACAATTTTCCCCTGCTCGCCAGTCTGATGCGTAACCAGCAGATTATTCAAAATCTTACCGGCATACTCTCTGACTTCATCTTCACTCTTGGCGATCTTAACCCCGCCTTCCATCACCACGGTCGACGGATTGTTAGGATCGTAGAGCGTTCCTTTACCGCGTCCTCCCGCGTGAATTTGTGATTTTACAGCACATATTCCGCCACCCAGTTCCCGATAGGCCTGAAGCGCTTCGTCAACAGTGAAGGCGACTCGGCCATCCGGCACCGGGACCTGGTACTTACGCAGGACTTCTTTTCCCTGATATTCGTGAATTTTCATAGTGTGAAATAAGTTAGATTTATGGAAGTAAAGTTATTCTTTTGTTATCCAAGTTCCGCCTTCTTTGTAAACCGCCCCGATGACGTTGTCGATGGAAGCAATCAGAGCTCTCTCGCCGCCGTTTTCCAGAAAGGAGATCGCTGCTTCGATTTTAGGACCCATACTCCCAGGAGGAAATTGTCCCTCTTCCAGGTACTGTTTCGCCTCAGCGGAGGTCATCTGATCCAAATCCTTCTGTTCCGGCGTGCCGAAGTTCAGGGCGACCTTGTCAACTTCTGTCAGGATGAAGAGATCATGAGCTCCGATATCCAACGCCAGAATGGCCGCCGCGCGGTCTTTATCGATGACCGCATCGACGCCCTCATAAAATCCGTTCTTCATGACAAACACCGGGATACCGCCGCCGCCAACACAAATGACGACGAAATCGTTATCCAGCAGCAGTTTGATGGCATCACGGTTAACAATCGATAACGGTTTAGGAGACCCGACGACGCGGCGATAACCCCGCGCTTTGTCCAGTTTCATCTCCCAGCCGTGCTCCTGCATCAGCTTTTCAGCCACCTCCTGAGGATAGGCTCGGCCGATATACTTTGATGGTGTCAACAGCTCCGGATCATCCTTATCAACGATCACTTGAGTTACCAAGGTAGCGACCGGTTTTTCCATGTCACGCCAGCGCAGACCGTTCTGCAGCGACTGCTCGATCATATAGCCGATGCCGCCCTGGGTGTCTGCGACGAGCACCCCGAGAGGCCTCGGAAAGCTGATATCAAGCGAGTGTTCCATGCGGAGCAAACCTTCACCGACTTGCGGGCCATTACCATGCGTAATCGCCAACCGATAGCCTTTGCGGATCAGCTCTAAAATCCCCGCCATGGATTTGCGCGTCTGTGCAAACTGGCGCTCGATAAAATTATCACCGGTAGATGTGGAAATGGCGTTTCCGCCCAATGCCACAACGGCACAGCGTCCCATCTTTAGCTCTTCAGTATACGATCCAATGCGTCCTGCAGATTGGGACGACCGATTTCCTGCAACTCGTAGGTTACGCGCACAGACGGCTTATCAATCTTGATGATACGGCGCAGGTCAATGGGCGTGCCGATGATGACCACGTCGCAATCAGCCTTGGCGATAGTATCTTCCAGATCTTTCATCTGCTTGTCTCCATAGCCCATCGCGGGCAGCAGAATTCCAATCTCTGGATATTTCTTAAAGGTTTCGGTAATCGTTCCGACTGTGAATTCGCGCGGATCGACTAATTCGTCAGCGCCGAATTTTTCAGCAGCGACAATACCTGCGCCATAAGTCATCTCGCCGTGCGTCAACGTCGGACCGTCTTCCACAACCAAAGCTCTCTTGCCGAGGATCAGGTTGGGATCTTCTACCGCGATCGGGCTGGCAGCTTCGACGATCATTGCCTTGGGATTACGTTCACGGATGGTGTCTCGCAGATCGGCGACGTCATCCGGATCTGCAGAATCGATCTTGTTGATCACGACGACGTCGGCCATCAACAGATTCGCTTCGCCTGGATGATAGGTAGTCTCATGACCGGGGCGCAGAGGATCAGCGACCACGATCAGCAGGTCCGGCTTATAGAACGGCATATCGTTGTTGCCGCCGTCCCAGAGAATCACGTCGGCTTCTTTTTCGGCTTCACGCACGATGGCTTCATAGTCCACGCCAGCATAAATGACATTGCCGGCCTGGATATGCGGTTCATATTCTTCCATCTCTTCGATGGTGCAGTTGTGCTTTTTCAGATCGTCGATATTGCCAAAGCGTTGTACTTTCTGAGCAACCAGATCGCCATAAGGCATGGGATGACGGATAGCCGCTATTCTCTTCCCGGCAGCTTTTAAGATTTCGCTGACGCGGCGCGTGGTCTGGCTTTTACCGCAGCCGGTGCGCACAGCGCAGATCGCTACAACCGGTTTAGTCGACTTAATCATGGTCTTGGGACCGCTGTTCAAAACGAATTCAGCGCCAGTGGTGATCACTTCGGAGGCGCGATGCATCACGTATTCATGCGGCACGTCAGAGTAGGAAAAGTCCACCTGATCGACCTTCAGCTCTTTGATGAGTCGCTGCAGTTCGCTCTCAGCATGAATGGGAATGCCGTCAGGATAAAGCTTGCCAGCTAATTCGGCGGGATACTTCCGGCCGTCGATATCGGGAATCTGGGTGGCGGTAAAGGCAACCACCTCGTAGCCTTCATTGTCACGATATAGTACATTGAAGTTGTGGAAATCGCGCCCCGCGGCACCCATGATGACCACACGTTTCTTTGTCATTTTGTTTTCCTTTAACTTACACTCGTTTTCTAAAATTTTATTATTAAAAAATCAAGAATGGCGAATGGATCACCCGTGTTTTAAACAACTACGAGGTTGATTCTATCCGCCAAAATTTCTATTAAAAAAAAGGAACTCTCCGAGGCCTCCTCGGGCGCTCCTGTTAATTACAGCATAATTATAATCTTATGCACCACAAAATGCGAGTGATGAAAACTGAATTTCAAGTTAATATAATTACTATTTCATGTCAATAACTTTTCCATAATTTTGCTCAGGGTCTACAGCCTGCCCGCGATGATGAAAGCCTGTTTTATTATAGTGTCGCGCACGGCATTTTGATCCCTGAATTCGACCAGCATAATATACGGCCCGGGAATTAATCTACGGTGATCCTGATCGCGTCCATCCCATAAAAGTGGATTCGGAGCCAGATTGCCATCGAAGATGGTCAATAATTTCCATCCCCGCAAATCGAACGCAGAAACCCGCACAGAGGCGGCGCTTAATGGCATGGTTATTTCAATTTCCATTGTCCCGTGCTGATCAGGATCAAAGGGATCTGGCGATAACGTCAAATTACCTTCTGAACCCTGCGGTTCAGGAGGTGAACCATAACTATTGGATTGCCCCGGTGTACTGCCCGTAGAATCATAGCACAACTGCCAGTTATCCGGATCGTCGGAAGCGCCTTCGGGATAGATCCGTTCCAGCGAAATGCCCTGTTCGATAAACTGCTCATCAAATGGCGTCAGGTCGATCAACTCTTCCGCCGCATCGAATATTGCAACACTGTCCCCCGAATTATTCAATACCGGCCAGGACGGCGGCACGATGATGTTGGATACCAGCTCAGGGATCGTTTCAAAGATGCTCGAATCCTGAGCCAGCAGGCAGTACTCCAGTGGTTCTATGGTGACGCTGCCCAGAGTGATAAACCGTTTTTCGGCCAGATTGGCGTCAGCCATCATCCACTGCAAGACGTCGACAGGTGTGTCAGACGGATTATACAGCTCAATCCATTCGGCTTGATCTTCCAGAGGCGCTGCCATGATTTCATTGATCACCAAAGCCATTTCCGGGTAGCCAACCAGATGTGCTGTACCGATAAGATTGTTGGTGGAATCATCATCCGAAATAGTGAGCCAGGCAAAAATCTGGTGGGGGCCGGGAGGAAGATAATCCAATACGAGCGATACCTGTTCGCTGTCCTGTGAAGCGATCTCGGGGATGTATTCTGATTCTAAAACCGAATCCGGTTCGATGGCAGATGCGCCGCCAATCCCAAATATGACTTCAACGTCAACTTCAAGGTTCGATCCGAAATTATCAACTTTCGCAGCGAACTGCACCTGCTCCCCGAAGGGTTGTGGCGCAGGAGAGATCTCCAGATCTCTGATGCCAAGATCGGTTCCCATCGGCGTCACACTATTGAGAAATCCCGGGGTGCCCAATGGAACATGACTGTTCGCCCAATTCTCTGGTGAATCATCACCTGAAAGCAGGATCTTTTCTTCGGAAATGCCATCAATATTGCCCAGCGAATAACTGTAGGCGGCAACGACTTCGCCTGTTGGATCGATCAACTTCACAGTATCGGCCGGTTCGCTGTTACGCAAGCCCCCGGAACCGAAAGCGCCGTCATTAATGGTCAACACCAGTGCATCATCTGGTATCAGATAGTTATAAATCAGCGAGTTTTCCCAATAACCGGCATCCAGAATGACTGCATACTGCTGAGGCAAAAGGATTAACACTGAGTCCAAAGCCAGTATGGAATCCTGCTCAAGCTGATCTCCCACCAGATACCCAGCCAGATCTATCGTATCCAAACTTGAGGGATTGTAGATTTCAATGAACTCTTCATAATAATCATTGTAGGGATTATACATGATCTCAGAAAGAACCAGTTGCGCCGAAACTGACATAAAGGGAATCAAAGACAGACAGATCGCATAAATAGCTTTACAAATCATTCATTAATCCAGGTTTAACAGGTTGCGCAGCTTTTCCTGCAGCACGTCGAATCCAGAGAGCCATTCAATTCCGATGTCCAACGCCAGAATCGTCAGCGCGTTGAAAAGCCCCCCTAGCTTGACCGCATCTTTGGCAGTGGTGATCAGGTAATCTGCGGAGCATTGATTGAAAGTCATCGCCAGCCGCTCTACGTCTTTGGACGAATAGACATGATGGTCGTCAAAACGGATGATATAGGGAACGATGGCAGACAGCGCTTCTAAGGTTTCAGCGAATCTTTCCGGTTTGGCGATACCGCAGAATCCCACCAGTTTCTTATCGATGAGCGCTTTCAGTGAAATACGCTCGCCGGTGCGCAAGAGACGGCATCCAGTCACCTGAGGACGGCAGGTGATCAGGTTTTCAGCGCCGACCAGTTCAACAGATTGATCATAAGTCTCGCGGCAAAGCGGATTTTCTGATTGATAATTGGTCAGAATGAGGAGGTCTGCCCGCTCTAATTGCTGTGCCGGTTCACGTAAAGGACCGGCGGGCAGTAGCTTCGCTTCGCTCCAGGTGAGATGGCTGTCATGCAGCACGATATTCAGATCGCGAAATATAGCGCGATGCTGCATGGCGTCATCCAGCAGAATCAGCGACGGTTGCGCCTCTTCGATCAGAATGTTGCCTCCGCGCACACGGTTGGAATCGACGGCAACCGGGATGCGGGGAATAGATTCGACATAGAGCTGTGGTTCATCTCCGGTCACGGTCCAATCCGAAACATTGCCCTGGCCGTCACGTACCCACTGAAATCCCTTGCTCTTTCTTCGATACCCTCGGGAAAGGATGGCGGGCGATTGCTTGAACGGAGCTTTTAACAACAATCTGGCCAGGTCCAGCGTCACCGGTGTCTTGCCAGTGCCCCCCACGGTCAGATTGCCGACAGAAATCACTGGAACGGGAAGCCGATAGACCTTGAAAATACCTTCATTGTAGGTATAATTCCGCAGAGCCACTCCCAGCCGGTAAAACGGCACGAAAGGGACCAGCAGAGGCTGAAAACGCAGCCATTGAGCATCAGACAGCTTCATCACCCCGCCCCAACAATGCTTCTGCCTGCTTGACCAGATCAATCATGGCTGTTTCTATTTTAAGGCGCTCCTCTTCGACTTTGTCTTCTGGAATTTCCGCCGGAACCTGCATGGCGTCCCCGTAAACTAACACACAGCGCGAAAATGGTTTGGGTATCACCATACGATCCCAACTACCAAATCGCCAGTAGGATTTAGCGGCGAAGGTGACCGGTATGATCGGACATTGCGCTTTGGACGACAGGAACAGCGTCCCTGATTTGAGATGATGCCTGGGGCCGCGCGGCCCATCCGGCAGCATGGCGCCAATTCCTCCGCTCTTGAGATGCGTCAACAACTCGACAAAAGCCTTTTTGCCGCCCCGGGTCGAGGAGCCGCGCACTGATCCGTAACCTAACTTCTTGACGATCTTCGCGATCATTTCGCCATCGCCATGCTGACTGATCATCGCCACGATATGACTGTATCGGTGATAGAAAACCGGTAGATACATCCGTCCATGCCAGGTACAGAGAAGCGCTGGTTTCTTCTCCTTTAAAAACCGATCGACTTCATCGGAATTGATGCGTTTAATGCGTAAGGTCAAGCCCAGCGCCGGAATCAACCAGGGGCCCAGCGCTTCGGCGATACGATACAGCCATATTTTCGATCTCTTCGGCAAGACTATTTAAGGCTCCATCATTTCGGATACGATTTCAGCGACTCGGGCGGACGCCCCCAACCCTCCCAAGCGGGACTTCACTTCAGCCAGTTCAGCGATCATAATTTCCCGCGCCGCATGGCCAGGCAATAACTGCTGCAATTGGTCAGCAATTCGATCCGGTCTGGCGTCATATTGAATCATTTCTGGAACGACGCGCTTTCCAGCCACAACGTTCACCAGGGCAATGTGAGGAATTTTTACCAGATTGCGGGCGATCCAGTAGGTCAGCGGTGCAACTTTATACGCCATCACCAGCGGCGTCACTAAAATGGCGGTTTCCAGGGTGGCGGTGCCGGACGCCACCAGCGCGACGTCGCAGTGCGCCTGGACATCCGTTGTCTGTCCTTGCACCAGCCTTATCCCATCATGTTGCAGACCGCTGCGCTGTAGCAGGTCCCGATAATATTGTTCGCTTAGCGCGGGAGAGCAGCCGATCACTGCCTTGAGATTGTCCACTCGTTTGGCCAACTGCATGAATGATCTTACAAAGATTGGAAGCAGGCGAGTGACCTCCTGAGCGCGGCTCCCCGGCAGCAACCCGATAAGACGCTCCTGGCTGCGCAGCCCAAGCGACTCCCTGAATTCATCAGCAGTCAGCTTCGGTTTCGTCACTTCAAGGAGTGGATGACCGACAAAATCAGTCTGCAATCCAACTTTTTCATAGATCGGCGCCTCGAAGTCGAAGATAACAGCCATGCGGTCTACCAGCTCGGCAATCTGCGGTACGCGGGAGGCATGCCACGCCCAGACCTGAGGACTGATATAATAGAGGATAGGAATGTGTTTTATCTCCGCAAGCTTGCGGATACGAGCGGCAAAACGAAGATTGAATCCCGGATAATCGACTAAGACGATGACTTTCGGTTTTCGTTTGATCGTTTCAGCAACCAGCCGCCGCATCATGCGGCGAATAAAGGGAAGATGCTTGATCACCTCCACAAAGCCTAAAAACGAAACCTCTTCGACGGTATAAAGGCGCTCGAAACCAGATTGCGCCATCTGCTCTCCACCGACCCCAAAGGCGGTAACGGATGGATGCTTCGCCCGGAATTCGCGCAGCAGACCGGAAGCGTGCAAATCGCCGGATACCTCCCCGGCGATGACCATGATGCAAGAATTAGCGGCAGCGTCCGTCAAATGAGTCCCTTTATTGCGAAAAGAAGGAGGATGATGCCGATATTGATCCGGGTCTGACGATCTACTTTCCAGGCATTCTGCCAATTTGGCTTTTGCGGAATAGACCAGTGCCACGGCGTCAACCGTACTGTCCAGCGGGGGACAGAGCTGCGATAGAAGGCATATTCAAAACCAAACAGCTCTTCTAAGGTTTTTTCTTCTATCGAAACGATCAGATTATACTGCAGGATACTGAAAATCATCGCGATCAGGACCCAATACCACTGCCCGCCCGCCAGACAAGCGACGCCGGTGTAAATCAAGCCATTGGCGAGATACAACGGATTTCGAGTTAGAGCAAATGGGCCTGACGTAACTAAGTGTGTGGCGCCGACGAAATGGGTGCGGGTCGCTCGACCAGCGTGAGCCACACCCCAGAGCCGCAGTATTTCACCCAGCAAGATCATCCCTGATCCGATACTGAAAGCCCGAATTGACGGCTCTGCAGTAATCAGCAGCAGAATCAGAAAGGGCACAGGAGTATAACTGCGCACTTTGAATATCCAATGTCGAAGGTCCATGTTCAGTTTCAGGGAGTTTGCATTTGATCGAGAATTTCCTGCGCCAATTCCAGCGCGCGCACTCCATCTTCACCAGAGACCGGCGCTGGCCGATCTTCCAGAACGGCTTTGATAAACAGCTCTTCTTCTAATTGCAGCGCATTCGCTTCCGGCGCTGAGGGCTGCTGGTATAGGATACGGCGCGGCTGCTGTCCTTTTTCGATCTGACCTAATTCGATGGCTGGAATCCCCTGCTCACCCGGCGCGGCTAAGCGATAAATTTCAGCTTTACCTTCGATGAAATCGAGGCTGATATAGGCGTCTTCCTGAAACAGGCGCATTTTTCTCATCTTATGCCGTGAAATGCGACTGGCAGTCACATTGGCGACGCATCCATTTTCAAATAAAATGCGCACATTAGCGATGTCGGGCGTATCCGAGATAACCGCCACTCCAGACGCATCCAGCCGCTTTACCGGTGAATCGACCCACTGCAGAATCAAATCCAGATCATGTATCATCAGATCGTGAATTACCGCCACGTCAGCGCCGCGCAGCGTAAACGCAGCCAGGCGGTGCGCTTCGATGAACCGGGGCGCTAGTTTCTGTCCTTCTATCGATCGCACAGCCCGGTTAAAACGCTCAATATGCCCGACCCCTAACTTCAGACCGGCGGCGCTACACCTGGACTGGATTTCACGGGCGCGTTGGGGGGTGTCTGCCAGTGGTTTCTCGATAAACAGGTGCACGCCCGCTTCGATAGCCTTCAGGGCCAGAGTGTAATGCGATTGAGTTGAAGCGGCAATCACAGCCACGTCGATTTGCTGCATCAGAGCGCCAGCGTCATCGAAGGGCTCAATCCCCAATTCATCTTTTAGTTTCGCGGTTTTCTGGGCATCAAGGTCGAACGTGCCGATAACCTTGCAGATATCGATCTGTGTCAACAAACGGGCATGAATGCTCCCCAGATGACCGACGCCAAAAACGCCGACTTTGCAAAGATTTTTCATTAAGGAAATCCACTCTATGTAAAGAGATTAATTTTAATTTGCTTACCCTTTTACAACGCCTAAAGGAGTTAGTTTCCGTTCCACCTGCACCAGATCCGTCTGCTGCTCCATCACCTCATCGATGTTTTTATAGGCCTGACTGGCCTCTTCCGCAAGATCCCGCAGGTTGTCGGTGGAAATTTCCACACCTAACTTTTTCATCTCGTTCAATACCTGGTCGACAGGAATTTTTCGCTTTGCTTCCTTTCGACCCATGCGCCTGCCAGCGCCGTGAGAACAGGATTGGAAGGATTCCGGGTTTCCCCGGCCTCGCACCAGGTAGGAAACGGTTCCCATGGAACCGGGGATGATGCCGCGTTCGTCACGGAAGGCGCGGGTCGCCCCTTTGCGATGTACCCAGACGTTCTTTCCGAAGTGCTTTTCCCTTGAGGCATAATTATGGTGAATGTCCAGCTCTTCATAACCGGGAGTTTCCAGAATATCCAGGATAACTTGCATCATGCGGGTGCGGCTTGCCAGAGCGAAATCCAGGCACCAGTTCATGGCGTCAAGGTAATCCTGCCCCTCCTGGGTGTTGATATCCAGATAGGAAAGCTGAGACGTTGGTAACTGACTCTTTTCCTTCCGGCAAAAATCCTTGGCGGCGCGATGGTAGCGCTCCGCCGTCAGTTTTCCAATATTTCTGCTGCCGGAATGAAGCATGATCCAGATCTGCCCCTCTTCGTCATGCTGTATTTCGATGAAGTGATTGCCTCCGCCCAAAGTCCCAAGCTGCTTGCGAATCCTCTTGTTTTCATCCTGAAACAGCTTCAGATGGAGAGGCATCTTATCAAAGACAGGATCCTTCTGAGCAGACTTATGCCAGTTAAAACCCTGGGGAATTGCCGCGCGCGTCAGATCCATGAATTTACGCAGTTTATATGCCGGGAAGTCTTCCACTGTATACTGCGTGCGCACCGTGTGCATCCCACAGCCGATGTCCATACCCACTGCAAAAGGAATGATCGCGTCAATGGTGGCAAGCACTCCTCCGATAGGCATACCGTATCCAACGTGCGCGTCCGGCATCAGGGCTACCTGATGAAAGGAAAAAGGCAGTTGAGTCAGGTTAATCGCCTGATTCAAAGCTTCAACTTCGATCTGGTGCACGTCGGATTGCCAGATCTTCAGAGGGATCCGTTGTTTTTTTTCATCGAAAAGGGTCAACACGGGGAGAGTCCTGCGTTACAGGAAATAACACATTTCCTGCTGCAAATATAAACAATTAGTTAGAGAAGGTCAAGTCAAATTGTGCGGCAATTGGGAAAGAGAGGCGGGATTAAGGAGTTTGTGCTGTTATTCGCGGCAGCGGAAGCGGCCGTGATAGTAGTATGCCATGTACCCGGCGGCGCCAGACAGAGCCATAAACAATAAACCGAGATTCAGAAAGTCCTGTCTCCCTAAAAAAAAATTTAAAAGCAGGAAGCTCGCTTCCAACAGGAAGACTCCACTGAGGCAAAAAAAGATATTTCGCATGGCACGGAAGAATTTCAGACTGGACAAACGATCGTGCATCTGTTTCTCTGAACGTGATTAGTATCTTTAATTATTCTACAGCTATCAATTCTTAATGACATATCCTGAAGGAACGACGACAATGCCACCGGGAGAAATCTGGAATTGTCGGGCGTCTTCTTTCGGATTCTCACCGATAATCGTTCCCGCTGGAATTTCAGCGCCCTCATCGATAATGGCGCGGTGAATACGACAGTTCTCGCCAATTCTGGCTTTGGGTAGAACGATAGAATCACTGATCTGTGTTCCACCGAAAACGCGCACATGATAACCGACAATCGAACGTTCAACACTGGCGCCTGAAATAATAGCGCTGCTGCTGAGCATGGAATCTGCCGCGCTGCCCCTGCGGTCAGCAGATTCATTGATTACTTTAGCCGATGGGCCTTGCGGCCTGTGGGAATGGATGGGCCAATCGGTATCGTACAGGTTGAATTCGGGCGATATCTGAATCAGATCCATATTGGTTACATAATAGGAATCCAGATCACCGATATCACGCCAGTATTTAGACGTTTTTTTATTCAAATCGACAAATTCATACCCATATACAGCACGCCCTTTGCCTACCATCTGAGGGATAATGTTATGCCCGAAATCGCGGGAAGTCCCTCTCTTATAATCTTCGATCAGTTCTTTGACCAGGGCTTTGGTATCGAAAACATAGACGCCCATATTGGTCAGAATTCTGTCCAGGAAATCAGGGTGCGGTTTGCCGCGTTCCGGTTTCTCCTCGAAACCCACGACCCTGCGCTCGCCGTCCATCTCCAGTACACCGAAGCGAGCAGATTGATCGATAGGCATATCAACTGTCGCGACAGTCAGGTCTGCCCCTTTTTCGCGATGGTATTCAATGAGCGGTCGATAATTCATCTTATAAATATGATCGCCCGACAGAATCATCACCAACTCCGGTCTATGCTCCTCCAGTAAGTGGATATTTTGATAGACTGAGTCGGCAGTGCCTTCATACCATTTATTCGCGATCAGATGCTGCGGCGGCACCGAATCTATGAATTCGTCGAATTCGCGGCGGAACAGATTCCAGGCCTTGCGGATATGCCGGTCTAAGGTGATGGACCGATACTGTGTGAGTAAATAGATCGCCCTGACGCCGGAGTTGAAACAATTCGACAAGGTGAAATCTATAATTCGGTAGTCACCACCGAAGCAGACGGCAGGTTTCGCACGCGTGCGCGTCAGAGGATATAATCGTTCTCCCCTGCCACCAGCCATGATCAACGTCAAAAGTTTTTTGCCCAGATCCAAGCGCTAACCTCTTTAAAAAAGTCAGGATCGCTTCAAGATAGAAAAAAACATGAAAAGAAGCAAGTGAAAACTTTCAAGAAAACGGGGTTGAAGTCTTGGGATTAAAAAAGTGGACCTATTATAGCAACTTTCCACGCTCCGCCTTCAATATCGGCGCTGATAAGTCCAAAATCTAAGTTCATATTTCTACTTGCAGTTTGTCATTTTTTTCCTTAAATTGGTAGTTTCTACGTTACTGAGGGTTATCTTAACTGAAAATCTCGCGTCATGAAGCTCGTTAATCAGATGATCGCCACGACTCTGCCGCTTATCCCTAAGTCGGTGGTGGGGTATTTCTCCCAGCGCTATATCGCTGGCGAAACTCTGGCGGATGCGATCAAAGTTTCACGCCAAATACAAAGGGACGGCGCCTGCGTCACGCTGGACGTTCTGGGTGAACACATCACACGTAACGATGAAGCAACCGCTTATGCAAATCAGTACCTGGAATTGTTGGATGCCATCCAGTCGGAGAAACTGGATGCCAACGTTTCCTTAAAACCTACCCAGATGGGTTTAAAACTTGATCGCAGCTTCTGTCGTGATACAATCGCTAAAATCGCTGAAAAAACAAAGCAGAATGATAACTTCGTGCGCATAGACATGGAGGATATCAGTTGTACCGATGACACGCTATGGCTCTATGAAGACCTGAAAAAAGAATATCCTGTCGGTACGGTCATTCAAGCCTGCCTGCGCCGCACTGATGCGGATGTCGATCAACTGATCAACCTGAATGCCAATCTGCGCTTATGTAAAGGGATCTATGTCGAACCTTATGCTGCCGCCTATAAAGATCGTGAAATCATCAGGCAGAACTACCTGCATATCCTGGAAAGACTGCTGACTGCGGGGTGCTACACGGGTATCGCCACCCACGATGAAATGTTGGTCTGGGGAGCGTTACGTATCATCAAGAAACTGAATCTGAAGCCGGATCGCTATGAATTCCAGATGCTGCTGGGCGTTCAGGAAGAGCTGCGCAAGGTGATTCTTAAAGCGGGTCATAAACTGCGCGTCTACATTCCTTTCGGAGCCCATTGGTATGCCTATTCGGTCAGACGTCTCAAAGAGAACCCCCAGATCGCCGGATATGTCATGGAGAATATCTTACGCCGCATGGCAGGTAAAAAATAATCTGGCAAATAAGTAATAATCCATGAAATAGAAAAGATTATCTTGCTAAATCCTGTTGGGAACCTTATGGGATTTTCGGAGTAAGATTATTCCAAAGCAACTATAAAATAAAGCCCGGATTGCTCATGATTAACGTACACAAATTAACCAAACATTACGACCAGACGGTTGCTGTTGACAACATCTCTTTTGAAGTAGCTAAAGGTGAGATTGTCGGTTTCCTGGGGCCGAACGGAGCCGGCAAAACGACGACCATGAAAATCTTGACCTGCTACATGCCGCCGACTTCTGGAAAAGCTAACGTTGCGGGAATGGACGTGCTGGAAGGCTCTTTACAAATCCGTAAGCGCATTGGTTATCTGCCGGAGCAAAATCCGCTGTACAACGATCTGGACGTGCTGGAGTATCTACGCTTCGTTGCCGAACTTCGAGGAATCAGCAAAGATCAGCAGAACGCGCGTATTCGAAAAATGATAGAGGTCTGCGGACTGAAACAGGTCATCAATAAGAATATTGGTGAAATGTCAAAGGGTTTCAAGCAGCGCGTCGGTCTGGCGCAGGCCATGATCCACGATCCGGATATCCTCATATTAGATGAGCCGACGTCCGGTCTGGACCCAAATCAGATTGTAGAGATCAGAAATCTAATCAAAGAGATCGGCCGTGAAAAGACGGTCATCCTTTCAACCCATATTCTGCCCGAAGTGCAGGCCACCTGTAACCGTGCCATCATCATCGATAAAGGCTCGATCGTAGCAGACGGTTCACTGCAGGAACTGCAGGCGGCTTTCCACGGCCTGGAACGTATCAGCCTGGAAATTAAGGCAGCTCCCAACGGTATATCCGAAAAATTGCGCGCCATCGACCATGTCAAAACCGTCAAAGAAGAGAGTTCCAAAGGTGATCTTCACACCTTCATTTTAGAAGTTGAAAAGGGTCAGGATCTGCGCGAGAAGATTTTTGATCTTTCTGTCGCTGAAAGCTGGAAACTGCTCGAACTACACCGCGAAGTCACCACGCTGGAAGACGTCTTCCGCCAGTTGACACATCGGTAATTTATCATCCGATTCACTAGTGTCCATCTGGTGATAAGGAGTTTAATTGAACAAGCGTAACAAAGCCGCGGAAAAAGAGTTCTTTGATCAGACCTTTGAAACTGCATCACGCGCCAGAGTTCGAAAGTTCTACGCCATTGACTGCAACAGCACCCATGCTTACGAGAAATACCTCTTCACACATGGCGCTGGCAAGCGCGTCCTTGAATATGGCTGCGGTTTGGGATCTCATGCTTACAAGCTGGCGGAAATTGGCGCCAAAGTGACCGGTATCGATATATCTGAAGTCGCCATTCGAAAAGCGGCTGACACCGCCCAGCAGAGGAGCCTGGACATCGACTTCGTCCGTGTGGACGCGGAGAATATGGAATTCCCAGATAACACCTTCGATGTAATCTGTGGTAAAGGTATTCTGCATCACCTGAATCTGGCGCCTGCGTTCGCTGAAATCGTGCGGGTATTAAAGCCAGACGGCAGAGCTGTTTTCATCGAACCACTGGGCTTGAATCCAGCGATAAACTGGTTCCGTAATCGAACACCGGATCTACGCACTGAAGATGAGCGGCCCATGCGACCAAGCGATTTTCGTCTTGCGCAGAAACATTTTGGAACTTGTAAACTGACACATTACCACTTCACTTCCCTGCTCGCGGTACCGCTGCGTTCAACACCGCTTTTCAAAACGGCTGTAGCCTGTTTTGAGAGTATTGACAGGCTGCTGTTTCGTATGATTCCTGGTCTAAAATGGTGGGCTTGGAAAGTCATCGTCAAGCTGGAAGCCCCGAAGAAGTAGTTTAACATGAGTGAATCATGATATACCGCGTTTGTTCAATATCACTGATCTTCCTTCTGGCTTTGATTCTGGTGACAACACACGAAGTCGAAGCGCAGACCCAGGGATTCGGCCTGGGCATCATCGTCGGAGAACCGACTGGCATCAGTGGTAAATTGTGGACCGGGCAGACTGTCGCCTTCGCCGCAGGCGCCGCCTGGAGTTTTGAAGGGGAATCCCTGCACTTGCAC
This sequence comes from bacterium, assembly GCA_018812585.1. Lineage (GTDB taxonomy): Bacteria > Electryoneota > B3-LCP > B3-LCP > B3-LCP > JAHJDJ01. The sequence goes on along the minus strand of JAHJDJ010000208.1, from coordinate 3,208 downwards.
CTGGATTACCTGTTGCACAATTTTGACGTCATTCCGGTCGGCGTCGGTCAATTACCGGTTTACTTCGGCATTGGCGGCAGGGTGAATCTTCAGGATGATGATACTAAAATCGGTGTTAGAATACCGGTAGGGCTGAATTATCATTTCGAAGAGGCGCCCGTCGATCTGTTTCTGGAACTTGTCCCCATAATGGACATGATCCCGGATACCGATTTCTTCCTGAATGGTGGTTTGGGGTTGCGCTTCTTCTTTGGAAAGAATAGAAAGTCTAACTGATAAAAATAATCTGTATCGCTACTTAACTGGAGCAGTTGGCATGAACAACGTTTTATCAATCTACCGCAAAGAATTAAGATCCTACTTTAATTCGCCGGTGGCGTATATCGTCATCACCGTGTTTCTACTGATAGCTGGCTGGTTCTTCGCCACGAATTTCTTTCTCATCGGGCAGGCGACGGTACGCACTGCGCTATCCGTCATTCCCTTGATTTTCATCTTCTTCGTGCCTGCCATCACCATGAGATCGATCGCCGAAGAGAAGAAATCCGGCACCATCGAACTGCTGGTTACCATGCCCACGCGGGACATGGATATCATCCTGGGCAAGTTCTTCGCAGGACTGACCCTGTTGATTGTCGCCATACTTTTCACACAGGCCTACGTCATTACGGCCAGCATATTCGGCAACCTCGACGGCGGCCCCACCTTTGGAGCGTACTTAGGTTTAATTCTGCTGGGCGCCACGTACCTGGCCATCGGGATTTTCGCATCAGCCACGACGGAAAATCAGATCATCGCCTTCATCATCGGCTTTGGTATCATTTTCGTCTTCTTCATGCTGGACAAGGTTCTGCTCTTCATCCCCAGCCCGCTGGTATCAGTGTTTGAATATCTTTCCACCGACTACCACTTTAACAGTCTGGCACGCGGCGTCATTGACACGCGCGACCTGATCTACTATGTCTCACTGACCGCTTTTATGTTAATTTTAGCGGGTCGGTCGCTGGGAAGTCGTAAATGGTAACATCTCAAGAAACCAGATCATTGCATTAGCCGCATCATTTAACGAACGATAAAACCATGAAACGTCGATCACAACAAGGAGCCCAGGCGCTGACTTATCTATTATTGCTGCTGGGTATCTTTCTGGTAGTCAACCTGATTTCAAATCAGATTTTCGGTCGCATAGATCTGACCGAAGGAAAGATCTATTCGCTTTCCAAGGGATCAAAGGAGCTGGTTCGCAACCTGGATGATCCCCTGACAGTAAAAGCGTTCTTCTCGGAAAATCTGCCTCCCCCCTACAACTCGAATGCCCGTTACCTGCGCGATCAGTTGGATGACTATAAAGCGTACGGCAAAGGCAAGTTCAAATATGAATTCATCGATCCGGCTTCACAAGAGAATCTGGAGCAGGAAGCGCAGGACTTTCAGATTCCTCCCGTGCAGGTAAATGCCGTCGAAAAAGATCGTCTGGAAGTTAAAAAAGTGTACATGGGACTGGCCTTCCTTTATCAGGACAAGCATGAATCCATTCCGGTCATGCAATCGACAGCCGGTCTGGAATATGAAATTTCCAGCACCATCAAACATTTGACCTCACAGCAGCGCCAGACCGTCGGTATTTTCCAGGGCTTGGGCGCTCCGGATGCCATGCAGGCGATGAACAACCTACGTTCTATACTGGAAAAGAACTACACCGTCACCAATGTTGACCTTGCCCGTAATCAGATGGTGCCGGACGAAGTCGATGCTCTGCTGGTTATCGGCGTCACCGAAGATTTCGACGACTGGAGCCGCTTCGCCATCGACCAGTTCATCATGCGGGGCGGAAACGTTGCCTTCCTGGTGAACAAAGTCCTTGCGGATCTGCAGACACAGATGGCGCGCAAAGGTCCCTTCACCATCGACGAATGGACTAAACAGTACGGCTTCAAGATCAACGACGACCTGGCCCTGGATTTTAAATGCGGAATGATCAACATGCAGCAGCGGATGGGATTCTTCACCATCTCCAACGCTGTGCAGTATCCCTTCTTCACGCAGGTGACGGAATTCAATTCGTACAATCCTATGGTGATGGATCTGGAAAACCTCATGCTCTTCTTCCCCAGTACCATCGATACCACCTATGCCGCAGAGAAGAACCTCTCGTTAACGCCGCTCTTCTTCTCCACGGATCATTCCAAAACTCAGGTGAATCGTTTCGATATTAAACCGCTGGAAAAGATCAATCAGGAAGAATTCACAGGCGGCCCCTACGTCTTAGCTGCTGCCCTTGAAGGCGAATTCACCAGCTTTTTCCAAGGGAAAGCAGTTCCTGCGGGTGACAGCCAGGCGCCGCCCAGAAATATCGAAATCATCCCCAACAGCCCGCTGTCGCGCCTGGTGGTGGTCGGCGATGGTCACCTGGCTCAGGACATGTACATGGGCGATCCGTCCAACCTGGCATTTCTGCTGAATATGGTCGACTGGCTGGCGGGTGAAGAAGACCTGATCGAAATTCGCACCCGCGACGTCACCAACCGGCCCATTGCCGAAGTATCCGCCGGAGTGAAAAACACGGTTAAATACGCCAACATGTTCGCACCGCCGCTGATCCTGATTGTGATTGGATTGGTGCGCTGGCAGATTCGTCGTCGTCGCAAAAACACGGAGTTTTAACCATGAATAAATCGTTTCTGACTTTATCAGGAGTTTTAGTTGTCCTGCTGGTGATCTGGATGTTCGTCGATTCCGCGCGTGACGTCACCGTTAAACCGGAAGCTTTCTTCGATGTCGATACCAGCGCCATCGACGGTCTCATTATACAGAACAACACCAGTACTATCGAACTGAAACGCTCTGGCAGCGCTTGGCGTTTAGCGCAACCGATTGATTATCCAGCTGAATCCCGGTTCGTGACTGACCTGCTGAAGAAAATGGATGAGATGACCATTGAACACCTGGTGACCCACGCTGCCGATAAAGACACTACCTACGGTTTCGATACGTCTGCGGTGCAGGTAACGGTCCTGAGCGGCTCTGAGGCAGTCGCTGATTTCATGGTGGGCAAGACGGCCAACAACAACCGCCACACGTATTGCCGCATGGTTGAAGACGACGCCATCTACCGCGTCAAAGGCGCCTTCAGCAGTCAGTTAAGACGGAGCCAGAAAGACTGGCGCGACAAAATCATTCTTGAAATTGACCGTGAAGCGATCGTGCG
>JAHJDJ010000207.1 GCA_018812585.1 bacterium | reverse complement strand
GCCTTGACCATCATGGGTTATCGCGAGGTCGTTACGTATATTCTGCGCATCACAAATCAATACTTCTTCTTCTCCCCAGACATGCGATCCATTCTGATCGATTCGAGTCAGGTAGATGATATTGTCATAATTAAAAGCGCATAACAGTCCGCCAACACCATCCGGGCTGATACTTCTATCGTGATAGCCAGCCCAAGGTGGTGCATCTAAAGTATGAACTATTGTACCGGTTTCGCCCCATGTTCTATCACCGGAGGAATTAAAATGTTGCGCCATAATGTGCCATAGACTATCAACAGTATCGGCGTAAGACCAGACGGCATAGCATCCACCGTTGTCGTCCGGATGGCACTCAAGCAGGCTGCCCCAATAATCTGAATGTTGCGAAGCCAAGAGTGGTGGCGAATCAAACATCGGTACGCCATAATTGTCGAAGAGTTGATAACGCATACCGATGATTTCATCCCGCCAGGCAAAGAAAAAGAGGTCATCCAATTGCATGCCCACCGGCTCCATGTGGCCGACAATGCTGTCCACAGCTAACGGGCGGCTGATCTCAGGTGTGTCGTAACTGAACCAATAATCGGGGTAATAGTTAGGTTGGGCTGATATGGTGAGAGGGAGCAACAGGAGTATAATCAAAATCCACCGCATAGAAATCTCCGAAAATAAATCGTATGCTTCAATATACTGTTTTTTCAGAGGAAAGTCAAGTGGCCGGGAGTAGAAAGATGAAAAAGATTGAAGGGTTGTCTCGACCACGGATTACGCGGATTTCACGGATTAGGGGGATTAAAAAGACGTCCGGCGACTGCCGGACTGAAGGTTTTTAGCCTGGAAATTCATTTCCAGGTGGTGTTCGGGGATTCCGGGGGTGTAAAACCTGCCAGAGGCAGGTAAACCCCCGGCTGCTGACATGGATAGGGGAGCTGATAAAACAGGGTCATTGCGAGGAAAAGCGCTGATTATTTCAGTGCGATCCGAAGCAATCTTCGCGACCTATCGCGAGCGCAATAAGATCGCTAACGTTCCACCAGATTGCTTCGTCGTTCGCCGATTTTATGGTCGAACTTCCTCGCAATGACTGCTTGGGCTATATCTGGGACAAACCCAGGGGGGAGAAATAATCAGAGAGTTGGTTCCTGCAAGGCTGCTGCTTCTTGATATTCTTCTAATAAAACTTCAATGAGTTCTTTGACCGAGACGATTTTATCTACACGATATGCATTTGTTCCTGCAAAGGCGAATCCTTTTTCAAGCTTGCCTTTCTTGGCATGTGTCAATGCGGAAGCAATACAGTATGGAGTTTCTTTGAAATCGCAAGTTTTCAAACATTGCCAAGGACAATTAAACGGCTTTCTATTCCCTCTGAAAACATCTTCAAGATATTGATTTTTTATCGCTCTCCCCGGCAATCCCAGAGGACTGTCAATGATAACAAGATCATCTTTTTTACATTGTAAATACAGATCTTTGAATTTTATCGAGGCGTCACACTCGTGAGTTCCAACAAACCTGGTTGCCATTTGCACTCCCTGAGCGCCCATCTGTATAAATTTATAAATATCTGCTCCTGTGAATATGCCTCCTGCTGCAATCACTGGAATATTTTTATGGAATTGTTCCTCAAAGAGTTTGATTACCGAAATAACTTCTGGGATTATCATATCCAGTGCATTAGCAGGATCTTCGATCTGTTCTTTTTTAAAACCGAGATGCCCACCAGCTAAAGGCCCCTCTACCACTAACGCATCCGGTACCTGGTAATATTTTTTTGACCAATATTGAAAAATAACTTTCGCAGCCCTTGCTGAAGATACAATAGGGATAATTCTAGTTGAAACCTTTTCCAATCTATCCTGTGTCAGTGTTTTAGGAATCTTTAGTGGAAGTCCTGCGCCAAGGAAAACTAAGTCCGCTCCTTCTTCCACAGCAGCGAGCATAAGATCATCACAATCTGTACAAGCCATCATTATATTTACGCCAATAATCCCATCGGTCAGTTCCTTTGCTTTTCTTATTTCTTTCCTCAGGGCTCTTTGGTTTGCTCCCCTGAAATCTGTGTTAAAATCAGGTTCGAGCATACCAATGCCAGCGGCGCCAATAACTCCAATACCCCCCTGGTTTGCTACGGCTGAAGCCAACCCTGATAAAGAAATCCCAACGCTCATTCCTCCCTGAATGACTGGTATCTTAGCTTTATGCCCACCTATTATCAATTCCGGCATTTTCCTTGAATTCACAGATTATCTCCTTTGCATCTGCATTTTGCACTGTAAAATAACAACTCAGAATGAATTTTCAAAGTGCTTTACAGGTTTTATATGATGAATGGGGGATCAATACGATAGCGCGAAGTAATTCGCAGCAATCAGCGGGATCGTTTGGGCTTATGGTGCGTACAAATAAAAATTGATCCTCATTTCGATGGACAGGATTACATTATGAAATCATCAGAAGTTGTTCGCCTGGCGCTGGAGGAAAGCGCACAAACCAAGCGTGACATGATTGATTCCTGTGGTGAAGATATCAGCAGAGCCGCGGAATGGATCGCACAGGCCATGACAACCGGTCATAAACTGCTGATCTGCGGTAATGGCGGTTCTGCCGCTGATGCGCAGCATATCGCCACAGAATTTGTGGTTCGCCTCACATCGCATAATGATCGAGCGGCTTTACCGGCACTGGCGCTGACCACAGACACATCGACTTTGACGGCTGCCGCCAATGATTACGGTTTCGACAAGATTTTCGCACGGCAGGTCGAAGCTCATGGAGGCGCAGGAGACGTATTAATCGCGATTTCAACATCGGGTAAATCGCCGAACGTCATTCAGGCAGCCGAAGCTGCGCATGACCGGGGCATGAAGGTCATCGCGTTTTTAGGAGCAGAGAAAAATGCTTTAGGCGACCTGGCTGATCTGTGTATCTGCATCCCTACGATGAGCGGTCAGCGAGTTCAAGAGGGACATATCACGGCGGGGCACATTATCGTGGCTCTGACGGAACAAAAACTGCTGGAACTCAACTCATAAATCACCACAAGTATGACTTTTTTAAATCCAGCTTTACTCATCGGTCTTAGCGCCGCCGCACTGCCGATACTGATTCATCTTTTCAGCCGGCGTCGCTACCGCAACATCGATTTCAGCAGTCTGCGTTTCCTGAAGCAGTTGCAGAGACAGCAAATGCGGAGACTGCAATTACGGCAATGGCTGTTGTTGTTATTACGCACACTGGCCATTTTAGCGATCGCGTTGGCCTTCACACGACCCGCATTTCTGGGGAATACCGGTTTCGGGAAGTTAGACGCGGGGCGCATCAACAGCGCGGTGATTCTGGATGGTTCAGCCAGTATGCAAGCCAGAGACGTCGATCAATCGCTCATACAGCGCGGGAAAGAGGTGGTCCGGCAACTCACCGAATTGGCGAACCCCGGGGATCGAATAATCGTGATTGCAGCACAGGATCACCCCAGAATTATTGCCGACATTGAAGCGGATGACCTCGAAGATCTGGTGATCGATTTCGATGAATTGACCGCCTGGGATGGCGGGTCTGACATGAAATCTGCGGTTGAATCGGGATTGGAGAAGCTGGTAAAATCGCAGGCATTCCGCAGTGAAATCTTCATCGTGAGTGACTTTTTCAGCGCTGAAGAACTCCCGCAATTGGCTCAGAACGTTGCAGCATTCATCGTGCCGGTAGCGCAGCGTAACCTGGATAATCTGTCAGTGTCTAGTGTTAAAGTCTTAAATGAGATTCTTGAACCGGGGTTACCCATCGATCTCGAAGTTACCATCAGAAACAGAGGAACTCATGATAAAGAGGGTATCTATTACAGTCTCTATCTTGACGGCCAGCGTGTGGGTGAAAATGTGGTGACCATCGCGGCTGACGGTGAAATTTCAGTGCAGCATCAACTCAGTGTAGAAAAAACCGGCCTGCACAGCGGTATGGTGCAGTTGGAAGAGATTGACGCTCTGGCACTAGATAACCGCTATTATTTCTGCTTTTCCGTACCCGAAGCGGTAAACGTACTGCTGGTTGAGTCCATCACGACCTCTGTAGTGCTGCGGCTGGCGCTCTCATCAGCGTCGGAATACGGGGAGCTGATCAAGCTGTCCACTGAAAAGCCAACCCGCTGGGACGTACAGCAACTCAGCATGTTTGACGTCATCATCTTCAACGATCCTCCGACTTTTACCTCTGCTCAGCGCAACCGTCTGAAGCATTTTATGGAGATGGGCGGAGGAGTGATGCTGCTGCCGGGTGACATGATGGATGCGGCGCAAATCAACCGGTCTCTGTTGGAAGATATCAAGGCGCCGTTATGGGGGGAGAAAACGACAGCCAAACCGGGCCAAACAGCTTTTCGCACCTGGAAGGAAGCGGATTTCAACGATGTTATTTTCAAGGGTATTTTCAGAGAAGGCGGAAAGCCGGTTTATCCGAAATTTTATCAGACCGTGGCATTGACACAGTCGCCTGAAACGATTATTAGCTTCGATAACGGCGCGCCGTTCTTAGCAGCCAAAAAGATCGGCGAGGGTCAGTTATTTCTCTGTTCCTCGTCACCCGATCCCGGCTGGTCGGACTGGTCGAACCGGGGGATTTTCGCGCCTTTGCTGCATCGCATCGTGCTTCTGCTTGCGGGTCAGGGAAACGGCAAGTGCTTCGCGTTGGAAGCAGGAGATGATTTCATACTGGACGCGAAGCCGGAAATGGGTTCAGCCGTTGAGCTGAGTCAGCAGAGCGGTACATCGGTAAAATTACCACTGTTGACGTTGGGACGCCAGGCAGTCTTTCAACAGAAAGCGATGAACCCAGTCGGCGCCTATACCGTTGCATCTGATCAACTTGATGCTTTGTGCGCCGTCAATATGCCCGAATCGGAAGCTGATCTTAAGAGAATCGACATTGAAGCTCAGTTTTTGGATTGGTTTGAAGTTGGCGCTATAATCTGTCAACCGGACGAAATTCTGACCAAGGTACAGCACTCCAGGTATGGACGGGAACTCTGGAAAACAGCCTTGCTCTTTGGTGTGCTACTGCTCATCGGCGAATCCGCTTTAGGACGCGCCTGGAGCAAAGAGAGTGGTAGACCTGAAACAACCATCAAGAATTAGCTTTACATTCCTGATTATCTATAGGTATTACTTACTATTTGTGTTGAAAAAGGCGATTTTCAGCCCAATTTTCGGGAGTTAGGTGAAGTTTCGCTTGCTTAATATTTGTTTTTTTCGTATATTAGAAAGTTTAGTTACAATTAATTAAACCCCTTATCAAACAATCCGATGTTCTTTCGTCCCAAGCCCCTAAAAGCGTTTCAGCGTGCTCTCGGAAAGTATAAAGTGTTGCTGGCGGAAGAGGATCGCCTCACCTATTCTTTCGACGTCACCTCGCACCGCGCAACTCCCGATCTGGTGGTCCTGGCAGAATCCGCTGAAGACATCCTGACGACAGTGCATTTCGCGCTGGATGAGGGATACTTCATTACGCCGAGAGGCGCGGGAACCGGAATGTCTGGTGGTTCAGTGCCGTTGAAAAACGGTATTGTCATCAGCACGGAACGCATGAACCGTATCCTGGAATTCAACCCTGATGACAGGTTCATGATCGTGGAACCTGGCGTAATAACCGCGGACATACAGGCTGAAGCGGCTCGGCATGGATTATTCTACCCACCCGATCCGTCGAGTTATAAAGTCAGCAGCATCGGTGGTAACGTCGCAGAGAATGCCGGCGGTTTACGCTGCGTGAAATATGGCACAACCAAGCATTATGTTCTGGGACTCGAATTTGTTACTTCGAGAGGCGAATTATGCTGTACCGGTTCCCTGCAGAAAACCGTTGATACTCCAGATCTGACGCCTCTGCTGATTGGCTCCGAAGGCACGCTGGGCATCATCACCCGGATTATGCTGAAGCTGATCGAAGCTCCCCAGACCAGCGGCACCATGCGCATCATCTTCCCCACTCTGGAATTGGCGGGGAATTCTGTCTCTGAAATTATGGCGGCAGGCATCGTTCCTGCAATCTGCGAACTGATGGATAAGTCAGTGTTGGACGCGATTACCGAATATGCCGGCACGCAACTTCCGGAAAAGACGGAGGCGCTCCTGCTGATTGAGATTGACGGAACGCCGGAGGAAGTTAAACTGGGGTTGTCTCAAGTTGAAGAATTGTGCAGAAACCGGCAAGCTCTGGAGATTCAATCCACGCGCGACGCAAAGGAAGCAGAAGGACTCTGGAAATTGCGCCGCGCAATTTCGCCGTCGCTGGCGCGCATTGCCGCAGGTAAAATCAATGAAGACGTCTGTGTCCCCCGCTCCAAGCTGCCGGATCTGCTGGTCGAAGCTCAGAAAATCGCGGCAAAATATAAGCTCCGCATCCCCTGTTTCGGTCATGCAGGCGATGGGAATATTCATATCAACGTGATGTTCAACCCCGAAGATTCTTTAGAAAAACAGCGCGCGCTGCAGGCGGTCGAAGATGTTTTCCGCAAAGTTGTGCGTATGGGCGGGAGCATTTCCGGGGAACACGGCATCGGTATCGTCAAACAGAACTATATGAAACTGCAGATGAGTCCAGGAGAGATGCAGACTTTGAAGTTGATCAAGGAAGCATTCGACCCGGATAACATCTTCAATCCAGGGAAGATTTTTCCGGAATAGAATAACATAGAAAACGGAACTCAATATGTTCGAAGGCTTATTTCCGGCGCTGGTGACGCCGTTTAACGATAAAAACGAGGTCGATACCGACGTCCTGCATAGACTGGTTATGGATTTAATGAGCAAGGGCGTCGACGGTTTTGTGCCGCTGGGCACTACCGGTGAAAGTCCGGCATTGACCAACGTCGAACGCGAAACGATTATCAAGACCTGCGTTGAGACCGTATCAGGCCGTATGCCGATCATCGTAGGCACCGGCACGAATAATACTTACACTTCCATCGACCGCACCCAACATGCCGCGGATCTGGGCGCAGCAGGCGCGCTGGTGATTTGTCCGTATTACAATAAGCCGACGCAGGACGGGCTTCTCCGGCATTTTACGATGGTCGCTGACGCCTCTCCGATTCCGCTGGTGGTTTATAATATCCCGGGGCGCACCTCGGTCAATCTGCTGCCCGTAACACTGGAAAAATTGAGTCACCACGAAAAGATCGTGGGGGTCAAAGAAGCGTCCGGTAACCTGGATCAAATGTCAGAGATTGTGCTGTTATGCGGTGATCGAATCAGTCTGCTGGCAGGCGACGATTCGCTGCTTCTTCCCATCCTGGCATGCGGGGGAAAAGGCGCGATTTCCGCGGCGGGAAATGTCGTCCCTTCTGACTTGAAAAACGTTATGAAGCTATTTTTCAGCAGCAGCGCGGCAGAAGCGGTCGAACTGCACCTGCGTCTCTGGCCGCTGTTGAAAGCGCTGTTCATCGAGACGAATCCCAGCGCGGTTAAAGAAGCGCTGAAATTGATGGGCTACGCCGTCGGCGAAGTGAGACCACCCCTGGCTCCGCTGCAGGACTCCAATCGACTTATCTTAGAAACAGAAATGAGGAAGTATGGCCTCATCGCAGGTTAAGAGCACTAAAACCAGCACTATTTCAATCGGATTATGCGGCGCTGCAGGGCGGATGGGACGGGAGATTTTCCGGTCTGTCGCCTTGAGTTCTGACATTCACATCGTCAAAGCTTACGAAACCGAGGAGCACCGTTTTCTGGGAGCCAAACTCGGTGACGCCGTCTTTGAAGCGGACACGGTCGATAGCTTTTTAGAAGACTGTCAGGTATTTGTCGATTTTTCCGCGCCTCCGCAGCGGGTTCTTGACCATCTAAAAATAGCCGCAGAGCGCAAGGTCGGGGCAATCGTGGGTTCAACAGGGATAGATGACAAAACACGCGATGCTATGCAGAAATTTGCCCAAAAGATCCCGCTGCTTTATGCCGCGAATATGTCGTTGGGGGTCAATGTTCTGATGGCTTTGGCACAAAAAACTCAGGAGATACTGGGCGGTGGTTTCGATGTCGATATTATCGAAACGCATCATCGCGGAAAGCAAGACGCTCCATCCGGGACATCTTTGATGATTGAGCAGCAGTTGAGGTTGGTGGATAAGGAAGTGGAAGTTCGCCATCATTCCGTGCGCGCAGGAGATGTGGTTGGAGAACACACCGTTCAGTTCACCGGTATTGGAGAACGATTGGAATTGATCCATCGGGCAACGTCCCGGGAAGCGTTTACCAAGGGGACCATGGCGGCGATCCGATTTATTGCCCGGCAGCAGCCAGGTTTTTACGACATGCGACGAGTCTTAGGTATATAGTCTAACCGATTGCGGATTACTGGATGGTTGAAACGAAAGACCGCCCTATCATTGTTTTAAAATACGGTGGAAGTTCCATCGCCACGACGGATAATGTCAAAGCGGTGGCGCAGCAGATTATTCGGTGCAAAGCGTCAGGTGAGGATCCAGTCGTGGTTGTTTCCGCGATGGGCGAATCTACAGACCATTTTCTCACAATGGCTTACCAGATTACGGAACATCCGACTGCTCGGGAATTGGATATGCTGTTATCGGTCGGCGAACGTATTTCAATAGCTCTTTTAGCTATGGCGATCAACAGTGAAGGGCCCTACGAAGCCGTTTCATTGACCGGTTCGCAGGTTGGGATCATCACCGACACACAACACACTCGGGCCCGCATCGTCGAGATTCGCTGCGGTCGCATTCACCAGGTTCTGGAGCAGGGCTTGATACCGATCATTGCTGGTTTTCAAGGAGTCTCCACTGATAAAGAGATTACGACTTTGGGACGCGGAGGATCGGATACAACCGCGGTCGCTCTGGCGGCAGCATTGAAAGCGAAGCAGTGCCGCATCATGAAAGACGTCAACGGCGTGTATACCGCTGATCCGCGGACGGTCGAGGATGCGCATATTATCAACAGTCTGGATTACGACCAGATGCTTGAGTTTTCTGCTACAGGATCAAAGGTTTTGGCTTCAGATGCGGTGGCATTAGCACGTGAACATCGCGTAGAAGTAGCCGTAGGGCGAACCGATAGCGGCGCTGTCGGCACCATCATAACATCTGATAACTTCACCCGTTCCGGGGTGCGCGGGATAGTCGCTAAACAGGGACTGATCGCCTATAAACTGGCGAAACAGAGCGATCTTGACCAGGTTCTGGCAGATTTCAGCGCAGAAGGTATCCCGGTACAAGGGCTGCACAGCGATGGGATCAAACCTGTCCTGCTACTCGAAGTCTCCAGCCAGGATATGCAGAAATCACTGAACATTGTCTGCAGCAAATCAACATGGATTGAGCGAACTTTTCGATATAAACGCCCCTACTCAAGATTGTCTATTATCGGAGCCGGTTTAGAACCGGGGAGAGAATTGTTCGGTCGTATTCTCTCTATTTTGGAAGAGCATCATATTACGCCTCGCTGGTATTGCTGTTCACCGGTGCGGGTATCGTTCTGCATTCCAGAGGGTTTGACAAAAAAGACAGTCAAACTACTTCATCGTCGTTTGATCAGTTCTACTCTTACGTCACCCGTCGATGCCTAACATTAATAATTACAACAATAAAAATAAGAATACCGATAAGCAAGTCGTATCGACAGCCTTACTTGCATTAGTTATTTTCATCACGATTCTTATCGGTTGTAGAGGTCCAACAAAACGTGAGTTACCCATGTCCCCAAAATCCAGTTTCTTAGCGGACAGCAGCTTCGATAAACTTGAAGACACCATTCCGAAGACAGTTCTGAAACAGTATCCAACGTACCCCATATTACGCATCGGATTCATGGAGGGTTACGAGAAGATCGATTTCCGCGTTTCCGGTGAATTCACTATCACCGATTTAGAGGGTAATCCGATCTTCTCTGAGGTCAAATCGCATCTAAAATGGCGCTCTCTGCTGGATCAGGCACATGGGGCAACCTTCATTTACTGCGTCCTGGTGACCGCTTGCCGCGGGGAAGCTCATGCCATTGAGACGGTTGAAAGACTGAAACGGTTATACCCCCAGGTTCGGATGCAGCGAATTGGCGGGCAATTAGTCATTTCCGGCCAGATGGTGAACGATAACACGAAATATCGCATCTTAGCTGGAGCCTTCGAGACTGAGGCTGAAGCCAAGAAGCTATCTCAGAAATTTATCGATTCGTATGCACCCCGTGTCATCCGCGAAAAAGTAAAGGAGTCTTCCGGACAGATCGAGGTTTATGACGCGGAATACGACTATTCTGCCATGATCGAAGATGGTTTCCGAATTGAACCTCTGAGCGAGGAGACCACGGTTACGTTGTACGGCGTTAAGGTGGGTTCCGGGTTTAACTGGGAATCGATGGCTGATCGGACTTATCGTGGAACGGTAGAGGTACGGATCGGCAATGACGCACGGCTTTGCGCCATCTCTGAAATTCCCATCGACCGATACCTTAAAGGCGTGGTTCCCGCCGAAATGCCCGCAGGTTATCCCCTTGAAGCGCTGAAATCCCAGGCGGTAGCCGCAAGAAGCGATGTCCTGGCGAAGTTCGGGACCAAGCACCTGAACGACCCATTCGATTTCTGCGCTAATGTACACTGCCAGGTCTATTCCGGCACCACGGTCGAGACGGAAAATACAAATAAAGCTGTGGAATTGACCTTCGGTGAAACACTCTATTACGATGACCGCATTTGTGACGCGGTCTATTCTGCGGTCTGCGGTGGACATACCGAGCATAAGCATAACGTCTGGAATCCTCCAGAAGAAGCCTATCTCACAGGCAAGTATGACACCAAGAATCCAAAAGCTTTCCATCTGGACTTATCGCAGGAGAAGGATGCGCGCAAATGGATCGAGGACAGGCCTGACGTTCATTGCAGCTTGAACCAGGATGATCTTCCCACTGTGTTGAGTTACAGCAGGAAGTATTTCCGCTGGGAAGTCAGCTACGCCCGCAAGGAGCTGGAAGACATCATCAAGAAGCGCACCGGAGATGATATCGGCACGCTTTACGATATCATTCCGCTGGAGCGCGGGATTTCAGGGCGGCTGAATGAGATAGAGATTCTGGGCAGTCGGAAAAACATGCGCATCAAGAAAGAGCTGAACATTCGGCGCGCACTATCACAAACTTACCTGCGCAGCGCCTGCTTTGTCATCGATATCGAGGTTGACCAGATCGGCACACCGATGGCGTTCACCTTCAAGGGCGCGGGCTGGGGGCATGGCGTGGGGATGTGCCAGATCGGCGCGGCGGTTATGGCGTTGAATAAGATAAAATATCGTGACATTTTAAAGCATTACTACAGCGACACTGAAATCCGTCAGATCTATGAAGCCCCTAAACCCTAATCTTCGGCCCTAAAATGTCGGCCCTGTCAGCGTTAGAAAAGGCAAGACAGAAGTTTGCAGACATCGTTGCTGCACGGCAGCAATGGGACGTTTCAGTATCTGTGACGGCACATGCTCTGACCCCTGCTGAAGCGATAGGAAAGCCGGATAGAGATGACTTTCCCCTGCAAACGGATCACGAAAAGATGATCGAGGCGGAAGTCCTCGGAGCGAAAGGGCAAGCTTTTACCGATAGACCGGGGAATTTCCAGGGGACATTGCGTGACGTCCTGGATTTATCACTGGACACCAATCGCAACCGCGCTTTTTTTATTGCTACACTCAATGCTGCCGCCCATCATGCAGGGATCACGGCAAGAACTGTCCACTGCAAAGACGACGAGCCAACTCGTTGTGCGCGGCGTTTAGCCGTATCACTGAAACTGCAGCGGCCCGACGCCAAGATCGGAATCATTGGACTGCAGCCTGCTCTCGCCGAAGCCATCATTTCCAAATACAGCTCAGAGCAGGTCATTCTCAGCGATCTGCAAGTCGAAAAGATCGGCACGGCGATAAACGGGGTGAAGATCCGTGACGGCTCAGTTGACAATTTCTCGGTTGTAGATGATGCTGACATCATTCTGATTACAGGCACAACCCTCGTAAACGGCAGTTTTGACGCTCTTTTCAATTATCTTACGAACCAGAAGAAAGACTATTTTATCTTCGGGGTAACCTGCGCGGCTGTCTCCAGTTTACTGGATTATAACCGTTATTGTCCGTTTGGTCGTAATAGATAATTAAAACCGAATCCAGCGTGAACACATCACATTCTAAAATAAAAATCATCAAACTGATTTATGGCTTGATTCTGTCTTCGCTGTTTGTCGTACTCATCCTCTCACTACCCCATGAGACACCCCGTGTGAAAGGCACAGAAGACGATCTGGGCTTTTTTTATATCCCCATGGC
>JAHJDJ010000206.1 GCA_018812585.1 bacterium | reverse complement strand
GCGCAGACAAAGTCTGAGCGATCCGAAGCAATCTCAGCTAGACAAAGAGTAGTCCGAAGCTAACAAGGGGCTGCAGCCCCTGGCCTCTCGTCACCAGCAATACAATCTTCGCGCTCTATCGCGAACGCCTGAAATTTCGCTGACGTTCCACGAGATTGTCCGGCAGTAGCCGGATCCCTATGGGACTTCGTCATTCGCCGACAAGTCGTCGAACTTCCTCGCAATGACTGCTTATTATTTGAATGAGATCGCGTCGTCACTGCGTTCCTCGCGATGACTATGATAAAAAAACGCCCCGAAAAATCAGGGCGTTTTACAATGCTTGATTAGCCGCGCAAAGTCGCGCAGCACTTTGCGGATAGAGTGACGAATGTCACTTAACCAGCATCATCTTGCCAGTAGCGACATTTTCACCCGCCTGCAGGCGGTAAATGTACATGCCGGAAGCCATATCGGCAGCATCGAAAGTGACTTCGTGGAATCCTGCACTGCGGTAGCCATCCACCAGCGTATTGACCAGACGGCCGTTGACATCATAAACGGTCAAGCTAACCTGTTCGGCTTGCGGTAAAGCAAAACCGATCGTGGTTGTCGGATTGAAGGGATTAGGATAGACTCCGACCACTTCGTAGGTTTCCGGCAGGTTGGCCATGGCCGCGTCCATCTCCAGGTTCTCGAATGGATTGGGCATACCATCCGGCACAAACGGCACGAATGCAGATCCGTCAGAGGCGCCTGATTTAACGAATGGGAAACTGCTCTCATCCCAGGCCTCATCGGGATGATTGCCGACCTTGCCTGCAAAAGTGTAATTCCCTGCGGCATAGGTTCCGGGAACAGGGAAGAACATATTCGGACGGTTGATCTGCCAGCCGGGCTGGTAGTTATTAAACGAGCGCATCATGACAGTCGTCGGAACGCCGCCTTCGTAGGCTGTTTCCAGCCAAGCGTCAAAGTTCAAGGGGATGACGTCGGCATTTTCGACGAAGACGTCGAAATACAGATTGCCGCCGCCAGCAGGAACTGGTGATCCGGAAACATAGGTCAGGTCGACGGTGATGTTACCCGGCCCACCCAATGCAGGGTTGGCAGCGACAACTTCATCGACCCAATCAGTACTCGAATTAAAAAGAGCTGCGATTACTTTAATGTTATCCATCTGGATGTCACCGAAACCGTAGGAATTACCGTTCCAGGTCAGGGTGATGGTTTCGGTGCCCATCCCGGGTGTATTTACAGTCTGGTTAGTGGCAAAATCGCCGATCATGGCGTAATGATACTGTGTGCCACCCACTGACCAGCGGGAATTTTCTTCTGTTACGTAGACCCGCAAACGTCCTGTATAGCTCATCCAGAAGTTATTTGTAATGGTTACTGCAATGGTCATGGTGGCGTTATCTTCCCAGGTGACGTTCATATCCATATCAACATCCGCCACATTGGTACGCATGCTGCAGCCCCAGATCATGTTTTCGAGAGGAGTTTGGCCAACCGCTCCTACTACTGAGCTGTAACCACCATCTCCGAAGCAAGTTGGAAAGCCGGTAAGACCCAATTCGTCGATTCGGGCAGCAGCGTAGGAATTTTGATCATCAACTAAAGCAAGGAAATAGAAATCGTAAGTGCCTGAATTGTAAATATTTCCCAACCAGGTTACAACATAGGGACAATAACCGCACCATGTGGCTGTCCCTTCTTCGACTAAAACTGTGTGTGTTTGTGCCTGACTCGTTTGCAACGGGATCCCCGCTGCCAGCAGTATCCAACAGCCAGCCAGTACGATAAGTAGTTTTTTCGATTTCATGATAGCGTCTCCTTTTGTCTGTGTTAGAACGGTTCACACGAACTGTCCAAATATTGCACAACTATTACCCCAAGGGGGTGATTATTTAATTTACTAAATATTTATTGAAAAGTCAAGCAAATAATTGCAAACAACAAAAAATATATAAAATCATTCGCCATACAAACCTTTCAGAGCATTTTTAAGTACTTTATAAAGGAACATAGCAAATCAGAGGAGAATAATATGCCAAATCCAATCACATGGTTTGAGATACTCGGGCAAAATGCAGATCGGCTGCGCCAGTTTTACACAGACGTCTTCGCTTGGAAGATGGAAGTCAACAATGAGATGAATTACGGGATGCTGGAAGCTCAGGAAGGAAAGGGCATCGGTGGCGAGATC
>JAHJDJ010000205.1 GCA_018812585.1 bacterium | reverse complement strand
GACCAGGACGATCACAGGCCGAGTGCTTTTGCTTGGGTACATGCGCGCGTAGATCATCTACACCCGCCCCTTTTTGTAGTCGCTTTCCCACTCCTCGTAACCGCAGGAGCAGGTGTAGCCCTCTTCGATGTTGTCATCCACCTCGCCGATGGAAAATGTCATGCCGCCCCTGGTTGCGTGTTCCAGCCTGCCGCCACAAGCCGGACAGGTCATTTGCAAGGATACGCCAAGATTCTGAATTGCGAGTATTTGCTTTTCCATCTCTCCTCCTCGCTTACCCGTTCGGACCGCTGCCGGGAATTGACAAATAAAAGCACGCGAAGATAATCGCGCACACCAAAACAAATAACATTGTGATGAAAAAATCTTTTTCCTCTTTGCCCATTTCCTCCTCCTGCTGCTTTATCTACCTGGACTGCTCGATGCCTTCCTCGGTCTGCCAGTACTTGGGGTCGATCACGGCCTTGTCGCCGTCCTTGATGATGCCGATCTTGGGGATCGTGACCATGCCGGCTTTCATAGCCGCCCACTCGCGGATGATCATGCGGATGGCGGAGGATTTATCAAGGCTGTTTTTCTGCATTGCCCCGTTCACAATTTCCTCCGCCTGGTCATCCAGCCTCACGTATGTAATATTGTCTTTAGTAGCTTGCATTTTGTTTTCCTTTGCTAACAATATTATATACACGGTCGTAATGAAATGTCAAGAGGGGAATACTATTAGTTATCCTATGAATACTGGAAAAATGTCATAATGTTTTCTACTGTGAACGAAACATTTAATAAGTGGCTTATTGAAGAAATGAAAGCGAGGGGCTGGTCGCAGGCCGATCTTGCAAGGAATTCTGGCACTGCGAGAGCTACGATCAGCAATTTGCTGAATGAGGTGAGAAATCCTGGCACAGAATTAATTAGCGCCCTTGCGGAAGCGCTCGATTATCCAGTCGAATTTGTAATGAGAAAAGCTGGCATTCTTTCGCCGGCTCCCAGGGAAACAGAAAAACGCGAGGAACTGAATCATTTATTCGACAAACTCCCCGAGGACGAAAAGGACGATCTCCTGGATTACCTGCACATCAAACTGGAGATGCTGGAGCGTACGGGCAAAGTCAGGGGGCGCGCTTGATAATGATCTCGATTTTGAGGTTGAATAGCTTTATTGAGATGACGCGGAGGTTTTTGCGTTTGCCGGTTTTTATCATCGCTGCCCTATAGAATGTATTTTCTATTATAGCGGGGGGAAGAAAAAACAAAACTGTGAAAAGAGGTGGATAAATGGAAGAGAATAAAAAAGAGAAAGAGCGTACCTGGTTTTATATCTTAATCAGCCTGATGATTGTGTTCGTGTCCTGTACGCAAGAATCAACGACAGACCCAAATGCGGTCTTTACAGAAATTGCGCAGACGGTATTGGTGGACATGACGCAGACTGCCATTAGTGATCCCAATGCGATCCATACCCAGGTAGCCGGCACGATGATGGCGCAGGCGATAAATAACTCGCAAGATGAGCCAACAGAAGTTCCAGCAACAGCGGTTGGCGAGATTGGAGACAGATCAAATCCTGTACCAATCAACCAGCCACTGAATCTTATTTATGATGATATTGCGCAGCTGCAAATTGTTGTGAGAGAAATAATTCGCGGAGATCAAGCCTGGAACATGGTTTATCAAACTAACCAATTCAACGATCCGCCAGCTGCGGGAATGGAATATCTTGTTGCAAAAATCGGTGTAATTTACCTGGCTTCCAGCCAGCCGGATTTTACGTTGTCGATTGATGGGTTTTATTTTAAAAGCGTTTCAAATAATCAGATATTGGACCAAACCATCTTGGTGAATCCAGAACCAGAACTTAATGCAAATCTATTTCCTGGAGGAAGCAGCGAAGGGTACATTGTAGTTTCCGCGTATCTTGATGATCCAGCTCCTCTCATCATATTTGAAGATTGGCTCGATTTCAGCAGCACTCTTTTTTATTTTTCGGCATCGCAATAGAAGCGTTTGATATGAATGCAGTGGACTTTTTGAAATGGGGGCCGGGCGGGTTAATTTGTGGTGACGGAATGACGGAATTGACGCGAGAATTGCGCCTATAGGGCGGGTGGGACTCGAACCCACAAGGTATCTCTCCCGGAGGATTTTAAGTCCTCTGCGTCTGCCTAATTCCGCCACCGCCCCGG
>JAHJDJ010000204.1 GCA_018812585.1 bacterium | reverse complement strand
ATTTCAGCTGGATTGATTTCGGTTGCACCGTAATCCTGAGCCTGCAAAGCAACCGCCAGCGTTAATACGACCAACAAGCTGAAGATTAGAGATCGCGGCATGATGCCTCCTAAAGGGAAAGTTCATTGTTTCACATAATTTATCGTAATTACAGGCAGTTGTCAAGCACTAAGGCAATCGTCATTTAAAAAGAAAGTGTCAAGATCTACTTGATTCAGGATAACTTTTTGGGGATTCCGGGGGTGTAAAACCCCCGGCTATTAACATGGATTTCGCCAATGCAGGGTAGTTTGTCTATCCAGGCGGATAGACATTCTTCTCTGTCCTCAAAATACAGGGGTGACATTCAAGCGCTTACTCCAGGTCGTGAAGATCAGTGTTCAGGGGCTGCCGGTATGCCGCGAATTGATGGGGCATCCGAGCATGGCGAAATATATCGATGGGGGGTATCAGGTATCGTTATGTGATTTCGGCGTTTATTGACTTTAGCTGAATATGTTGACAAAAATTTCCCAGATTCCCTGGGAATGAATTCCTAGGCTGCTAACCTTCAGTCCCGCCCTGGCGGGACGTAAAAACGATCAATTTATTGATCCAACAATCGGTCTATTTTGTGTTCAATTCTTTCTAGTTGATCATGAACATTCTTCAAATCCCTTCGAATATCCTCATCACCGACAAAGTAATCCGTCATCATCGCAGTGAATGTACCGAATAATATCATCCCAACACCAATTAGAAGAACTGAGAATACTTTGCCTTCTACGGTGACAGGTTGGATATCCTTTACAAATCCCAATGTCGTGGTAGTTATTATGCACCACCAAACTGAATCACCAAGAGTGTTAATTTCGGGATTTACATGTCTTTCCAAATGATAAAGACTAACTGAAGATAATAGAATTAAAATAATATTTAATATCACAATATATCCAAAGGTAGATAGAGAATTATCCTTGTTAATGAATCTATAAATAGCTCTACCAGATCGAAGAATCCGGAGTACTCTGAAAATCCGCGCAACTCTACCTATTCGAAGAAATCCAACAGTCGGGATAGAAGATACAAAATCAATCCAATTCCCTCGAAGAAAGATCCATTTATCTTTAGTTCCAAATAATCTTTTAAAGAAATCATATAAGAAGATAAGACAGATTGCAAAATCGATCCTTCCCATCCATATCTTAACCGAATGAGGATATCTTATAATCGAGCTAAGATATAGCTCAATTATCACATAGAACGACAAGAAGAAAACTACTTTTTCTAATCTAGATAGTTTTGACATATTCATGCCTACTTCAATAGAACTTTACAGATTCTTTCTTCATCAAGGAGACCATCCTTCTTTAGAAGTTTAACTGGAAATTCTTCAAACTTGGACTCAATTAACGCATCCATTGTTTTTAACAATCCCTTCGATGTAATCAGGGATAAATTCAATTCATGATCGTACTCACAATCACTTATAAAATCGTTTGAGAAACTATTTGCGATTACAACAACTTGACCAACATTGTATCCTTTTTGTTTGCAGAGACCTTCGTAAGATTTCAGTTGTCTAGAAACAGAGGTGTACTTGTTGTAATCCTTATCTTTTACAGTTTTACATTCGATAATAATCAATTCTTCAGCTGACCTCAAGAGAATGTCCATTTGATGTTGCTTTGTATTTATTTCCTTTCTTAGAGATTCATCCACACTAAAACCGAGCTTTGTGAAAATTTTCTTTATCAGATTTTCATATAGCAGACCAAATTCACTTTCTTTAATTTCAATGCCTTGTTCCTTTAAAGACGCAATATCCCTGGCACCTACAAGTTCTAAATTTTCCATAAGTAAATCTTCAACTATCCGATAATTACCAATTATATTAACTATCAAGTTGCCAACCGATTTAATACCGAATTTTTTAGTAAACTCTTTTAATTGGTCACGACTCAATAGGTACAATACATCGGCAGGTTTAACATCATGTGAACTTAATAAACCAGAGTTTAGTACGTTCTCCTCCTGCAACTGAAATTCCAGTTTTATCAGTCTATTTATATCTCTAAATGTCGAACTCAAATCATAAAGCAATCGATTATACCCATCTCGTGTAAGGCTTGTTGATTCATCCTTTTCCAATTCTTGATAATACTTTATTATCAATTCAATTCGTTCCTCAAGCGATCGGCCATATTTGGGTAGATCAATGCATATTCCCTTTTCGATAAGACTTAAAAGACGGTTGGCTTTGTCTGTTTTAGTTGTTGATGGTTTGAATATATCATTTTGCAACAACCTTGTCGCATTTAATCCTGAATCCAGTAAGGCTTCAATTTTATCCTTCTGATCCATTTTTGCATCGAGATTGTATTTCCGCGCAATTTGATTAATTTCAGCATTTGTTAAACAATGAAATATTCTTCTGAGGTATTTATTTGGCAACTCCATATCGTTAATTTCACGGAGAATCCACACAATTTCATCAGGGATATAAAGTGTATATGTACGACGGTTATAGAATCCAATCCCTGACTCTCTAATTTCTGTTAAAAGAACATCTATGTCAGCTTTTTCAAGATTTAAAATGCTGTAGTCAATCCATCGGATTTCTTGATTTGATAATTCAAGATTCACAGAAAGAGTATTTAGAATAGACCATTCATCTCCCGTGACTTGGCGATCGCGGTTTCCTTTATCATCATTCTTATAAGCTGTTTTTAAACACTCCTGATAGATCCGATAATCTCTTAACCTATTTCCTTCCTGGTAAGCTGAATCCTGCTGGATATCATCGTTATATGCTTTTATATCAGATTTTAGCTTTTTCAGTTCTCTTTCATAAAGCTGTGAAAACCATTCACGAGACATGAATGAATTGCCATCCCGCATTACTATATCAACAAGTATATCAAGTTGTTTGGGATTGTTATTCAATCGTTTTTCTAGAAATTCTTTGTAAGGATTTCTTAAATATGTGAATAGTTTACCAATTTCTCGATCTTCGGCATTCTTAATCTGTCCATCTGCCAAGGCAATAATCTTCTCAGCATTCGGATGGGATTTTCTATTTTCTTTTGCAAGCTGTTCTAAAATTTTTAGAAATGAATTTCTTTCCCACTGATTAACAATTTCGAGAATTTTCATTAGTTGCATTATAGAGCTCCTTCTTAATTAATATTTCTCAAACAGATGGGGCTGTCCCAGAAGGGCCACCCCCATTTCGTGCCGAAGGCCGGATTCGAACCGGCACACCCGTTAGGACGCCACCCCCTCAAGATGGTGTGTCTACCAATTCCACCACTTCGGCAGCGCAAAGCTTTAGATCGATTTTACTGCTCTTTTGCAGAGTCGTCGGATTCCACGGGTTGCTCAGAACCCTGGTCTCCGGCTTTATCAGCGGGCAGTGTCTGGATGGGAGCGCTTTCCATGCCGCTCATGTCAACACTTCCGGGCAGGCGCGGCAGATTTTCCGCGGCGGATTGAATCTCCTGCTGAGTCACCGAAACCGCTGAGTTCCCACCCTGCAACATGAAGGATAGCCCCAACGAATTCAGCATGAAAACAATGGCTAAAACTGTTGTCGCGCGCGTCAGAAAACTCGCTGTGCCGCGGGCGCCTAGAAATGAAGATCCGCCTCCACCGCCGCCAAAGGCTGAACCGGCTAACCCCCCGCCCTTGGAAGATTGCAGTAGAATAACGACGACCAGTAAAATCGACACGATTAGATGTAAAGCGATCAGGATTGTGTATATCATCTTAGACTCTTCAGGTTAACTAAGTTCTTCGCCAGATTCTATAATCGGCACAAATGTATCTACCTTCAAACTTGCCCCGCCTACCAGGGCGCCATCGATATCATTCTGAGACAAAAGTTCAGTCGCATTGTCGGATTTAACGCTGCCACCGTACAGTAACGGCGTCGTCATCGCTAAAGCATGACTGAAATGATCGTTCAACAGGCTGCGAATGTAAGCGTGCATTTCCTGAGCCTGCTGCGGTGTTGCGGTAACGCCAGTGCCGATTGCCCAGATCGGTTCATAAGCAACCACCAGATCACCCAGCGAGGTTTCATCCATGCCGCGCAGAGCTTCAGTGACCTGGGTTCGGATAACGTCATGCAATTGCCCTGCTTTACGCTGTTGCAGGGTTTCTCCCACGCAAACGATGGGCTTCAGTCCACCTTTTAAGGCAGCGTAAAGTTTGCGGCAGACCGTTTCGTCCGTTTCACCGAAATACTGGCGGCGTTCAGAATGCCCAATAATGACATAGGAGCATCCCGCACTTTTAAGCATGGGCGCTGAAATTGCGCCGGTATAAGCGCCCGCTTCTTCCCAGTAAAGATCCTGACCGCCGACTGCGATGCGGCTTTCACGCAACAGTTCGGCCACAGCAGGAAGGCTGATAAACGGCGGGCAAACGGCAATGTTGACCTTGCTGCAGTTTGCAGTTCTGTCTCTTACTTCGCGGGCCAGCTCTTTTGCTTGATTTATTTCAGCAGGATTCAGTTTCCAGTTTCCTGCGATGAATTTCGTTCCCATCCTACTCTTTTCTTTAAACTTCAGTCAAGGCCGCCACTCCCGGCAGCACTTTCCCTTCCAGGTATTCCAGGGATGCGCCGCCGCCAGTGGAGACGTGGCTGACCTTCTCTTCCCATCCAAACTGCTTGATGGCAGCCGCGGAATCGCCGCCGCCGATAATGGTCACAGCGCCCCTGGCCGTCGCTTCCACTAATGCATTCGCAATCGCTTTAGTTCCTGCGGCGAACGGTTCCATTTCAAACACGCCCATGGGACCATTCCAGATGATCGTTTTGGCGTTTAGAATCTTCTGTCGGTATATTTCGATGGTTTTGGGACCGATATCCAATCCCATCCAACCAGATTCCAAGGTTTCACCTGGGACAGTTTTAACGTTCGCCGAAGCATCGAATTTGTCGGCCGCGATGGAGTCAACTGGCAGCAGGAATTCAGTAGGCATGTCTGCGGCATAAGTCAAGACCTCATCAGCAACCTCCAAGGTGCCTTCTTCCATCAATGAGTTACCAATTTCGTAGCCTTGCGCTTTGAAAAACGCATAAGTCATCCCTCCGCCGACTAACAGTGCGTCGACTTTCGGCAACAAGTTTTTAATGACTTCGATTTTGCCGGATATTTTCGCTCCGCCCAAAATAGCAACGAAAGGCCGCTCCGGATTTTCGAGAGCTTTGCCCAGGAACTCCAGCTCCTTCATCATCAGGTATCCGGCGGCACACTGATCGCAATATTTCGTGACGCCTGCGGTCGATGCGTGGGCGCGGTGCGCGGTGCCGAAGGCATCGTTGATATAAACATCGCCCAGATTAGCTAATTTTCTGGCGAATTCAGCGTCGTTTTTCGTCTCTTCGTTGTAGAAACGAAGGTTTTCCAGCAGCAGGACTTCGCCGCTTTTAAGCTTCTCGACCTGCTGTTCAACGTCCGTTCCGATACAATCAACAGCAAACTGAACTCTGCTGCCTAGAAGTTGAGCCAGGCTGCCTGCGACCGGATTTAAGCTGAATTCCGGTTTCTTTTCGCCCTTGGGACGGCCCAAATGCGACATTAGAATCGCCTTGCCGCCATCTTTAATGATCTTCTGAATGGTCGGCAGCGCGGCGCGAATGCGAAGATCGTCACGCACCATGCCGTTATCATCCAGCGGCACGTTGAAATCGACTCGCACTAAAACGCGCTTACCCCGCAGATCTAACTGATCTATTGAAAGTTTACTCATTAAACAGCTACCTTATGTATAAGATCGACAACGCGGTTAGAATAACCCCATTCATTGTCATACCAGGAAACGACCTTGACCATATTTCCACCCATAACCATGGTAGAAAGCGCATCGAAAATGGAAGAATGTGGATTGCCGACGATGTCAGCCGAAACAATGGGATCTTCCGTGTATTCTAAGATTCCCTTCATGGAACCTTCTGCCGCGGCTTTCATGGCAGCGTTTACCTCTGCAACGGTGACGCTGCGGGAGAGTGTCGCGACCAGATCCACTACCGATCCATCATGCACTGGCACGCGGAAAGCCATTCCATCGAATTTACCTTTTAAGGCGGGTATGACCTTACCGACAGCCTTTGCCGCTCCTGTCGTCGTGGGGATAATCGAAACCGCCGCGCTACGGGCGCGACGCAGATCTTTATGCGGCATATCCAGTACATTCTGATCATTGGTATAGGAGTGGATTGTGGTCATCAAACCATACTCCACGCCGAACGAGTTATGCAGTACTTTCGCTACAGGCGCCAGACAATTGGTGGTGCAGGAAGCATTTGAGAGAATTTTATGTTCAGGCTTCAAGACTTCGTCATTAACGCCCAAGACGACTATGGCATCAATTTCATCCTTGGAAGGAACCGTCAAAATGACTTTCTTGGCTCCAGCCTGAAGGTGCATCTCACACTGCTCTTTGGTACGGAATACACCCGTCGCTTCCACGACGACGTCAACGCCCAAAGCACGCCAGGGGAGTTCCGCCGGATTTTTAATAGCAGTTAAGGAGATTTTCTTCCCAGCCACGATGATGTTGTTATCATCGTGAGTCACTTCTGCTGGAAAGCGTCCGTGCGTCGAATCGTACTTCAAGAGATGCGCCATCGTCTTAGCATCGGTTAGGTCGTTGATGCCGACGAATTCGAATTCGGGATTATTATATGCCGCCTTGAAGACCAGACGACCGATACGACCGAAACCGTTGATGCCTACGCGAATGGCCATGTTCCCTCCGTTTATTTATTGATCGGCATAATCGCCGACAGCTTAATCAAATTTTAGTTTCTTCTTCAACAGCGATGCAGTGCCATCGGAGCGGAAAGCTTTGATGTGTTCACATGCGGCGCGATAGCTGTGTTCTTCGATCATTTCGCGATGTGCATCGTCTATTGAATCGATATCGGATTTAAATTGACGAGTCGATTTCTTGATATCTTCGTTATTATCAGCGGCCCACTGCTTCATCACCGACATCAAATCCTGGGGCATGTATTTATGAGCGATATTCTGCCACAGTGTGCCGACGTTTCCTTTGCGGATCCCATATTCAGTAAATTGACCCATCAAGGGCAGCGGCGTGCCGGTAATGCCATGCTGTGCGATGCAGACGCCGTAAGGTTTAATTGCCTTGAAGATTTCGCCGGTGCGTATCAGATCAATACTCACGTCTTCATCCGGCATGTAATTGCCATGTTTGGAACCATTATTAATGGCTAAAAGATCCGGAGATAAGCCGTTATCTCGCAATCCAGTCACATAGGTCAGAGCCTCATCGACGGTCGTCAGAGAGCCTTCCTGCCCGGCAGACTTGATTTCTC
The DNA here is from genome assembly GCA_018812585.1 of bacterium. Classification (GTDB taxonomy): domain Bacteria; phylum Electryoneota; class B3-LCP; order B3-LCP; family B3-LCP; genus JAHJDJ01. The sequence continues at coordinate 1,493 of JAHJDJ010000204.1, read as the reverse complement.
CGACTTCTACTTCCAGCCCCAACTTCCGGTCACTGATCTCTTTCGCCAGACGGGAGGTAATACGGATGTTATCGTCCAGTTCGTTGAAGGAAGCATCGATGGCAAATGAGGTATATCCGGCTTTCAGTTCGGCTTTGATCAGCTCTTCAGAAGATACAATTTCCGCTTCGTCGGTGGTTCGGGTGGTGATATGATCGCCATGAATGAAAAACGGTTTGGTCAAACCGACTCGCTCAGCGCATTCCACGACCGTATTGAAGAACAGCTGCGGTGTCTGGCCGGTGTAGCCGCCATCGACTCCACCTTCAGTTTTAGCCAATTCGAATGCGACGATGGCGTCCAATTCTTCAGCCGCCCGCATAATTCCGGGAATATTATGGCGAATGCGTGTATTGCAGGCCATGATCATCACCTTTTCATCACGGAATGCGGCGATAACCAGATGGCTGCCGAGCAGGCATATATTTGAATCAGAGCCCAGTTTATTAACGATATAGTCAGGACGAAGGGAAAGCAGGGACGTCATGACGTTTGTTCCTTGAGTAACTGCAGCGTTAGATCTCTAATGGTGGTGACGTGTTCTTTTGCTTCCAGCGCTGTCGCACTGTCATACTTTACCGGCCAATGGACCGGATAGCGGGTATCTATATAAAATGGATTTAAATAATAACAGGCATCTTCCAGTTGTCTCAGCTCTTCCAGTGCGGTGATCCCGGTTTTCCATAATTCTATCAAGTTGTGCACTGGTCGAAAAGGAAGTTTTTTAGCAATAATTATTGCTTTCAAGTATTTTTCGGCTGCTTGTTGATAATGAAAACAAATCTGAGCATAAAAAGTACTGGTTTCCAGATTTTTACAAGCAAATTGATAATCTTCTTCGGCCTTATCGAGCCATTCTCGGGTAATATCAAGCGGCTTCATAAAGCACTTTCCCCGAATTCAGGATCATCTCGATAAATGGATCTCCCGATACTTTGCAAGCATCGAATTCTTCCGGTTTGTACACGACGAAATCGGTGGCAATTCTGTAGTTAATCATTCTATCTAACTGCCTGATACGATCGACGCCTAATTCAGGGACGTCTGACTTAATAATAAATAAATCGATATCTGAACCATCAGACAGTTGGTTAGCAGCGAGAGAGCCGAAAAGAATCACCCTTTCCGGATTGTATTTTTCGATGAGTTGAGCGAGTATCCGGCTCAACTCTTCATTTAAATCTTTTAGTGTACTCATAGTTATAAATTCTATTACCCGAAGAACAGTTCTGCAATCTCATAGAGATCCATATCGACGACTTTATTCTCCAGAACGGCCTCTTCCAGCTTGATGGTGATAATGTCTTCAGACCGAAGCGCGACCATCTTGCCGAAATCTTTCTTTTTGACCGCGTCTACCGCCTTTACGCCAAAGCGAGTTGCTAACCTAAAAGTGTCTATTTAAATTAACAATCCCTGGATGATAAATAATTATTTCAGGTAATTTTTAAGGT
>JAHJDJ010000203.1 GCA_018812585.1 bacterium | reverse complement strand
ATCTCCGTCTCCATCGAGGTCGGTACTAAAAACGGAGCGGGCACCATTAGTGTTAGTTGTGATGATCTGCTGGGTTCCAAACCTCCCCTGACCGTCTATGTTCTCATACCAGGCTATTCTGTCATCCCAATCAGAAGCCGAAAGCACATCATTGTCGCCATCTCCATCCAGATCAACACTGAAGACAGCCACGGCATCCGTTGCAGACATGATGATCAGTTGAGGACCGAAAGTCCCCAATCCGTCTGTGTTCTCATACCAGGCGATTTTGTCATCACCGCTTGACGCTGAGAGTACGTCGTTGTCGCCATCTCCATCCAGATCGGCGCTGAAGACGGATTTGGCGCCGTTCGCGCTGGTGGTGATAACCTGCTGAGGTCCAAATGTCCCCTGACCGTCAAGATTCTCGTACCAGGCGATTTTGTCATCATACATAGATGCCGAAAGCACATCATGATCGCCATCTCCATCCAAGTCGGCGCTGTAAACGGATTGGGCGTCGCCTGCGCTGGTGGTGATGACCTGCTGAGGTCCAAACGTCCCCAATCCATCTATGTTCTCGTACCAGGCGATCTTGTCGTCTCCACTAGATGCCGAAAGCAAGTCGTGATCTCCGTCGCCGTCAAGGTCGGCACTGAAAATGGAATTAGCAGCGTATGTCTGCCCAGTGATAATAATCTCATCGCTGAAGGATGTTTGTGCTACGACGTTTTGCATTAATAGAAACGCTAGAAACGGGAATAAAATCCCCAGGCTTAAGGTACATCTGCTGTGGCAAATTGATTTTTCTGATCTGGATCTCATCTTCATAATAATCTCCCGGTAAAATAAGTTCAAAAGCAATCATGTTAATATAGGTAATCTAAACGAGAAAGTCAAGTGAGATATTGATGATAGGGATTTATTTTGTTGTTGCTGCAAACCACTAAAACTACTTCCCCTGGCATTCCATATTGATGGCGATAATCTAATTGTCTTAAAGGTAGCGCGGGGGCTCGCCCCCGCTGGCGGCAGTACCTTAGGCATCCGGCTACTGCCGGACAAGCTACCGCGCTACCATCAGTGTCAAGTGACGGGTGGCCGGGCTGGCTTGCCTGTGCCTATGGTGCTTGTGCCAATGGTGCCCAGCCGGTTTTATTTTAAAACAGTCGAATCTCTTCCAAACGCCCCGATCTCTCGAGACGCTTTTACTGTTTACGGTTCACGGTTCACGGATTACGATCACTTCATTAAAACCACTTTGCCGTTAGCGGTGTAATCGTCTGCGGTGAGGCGGTAGAGGTAGATGCCCGACGCCAGTTGCGAGCCATCGAAGGTGACTTCGTAGCTGCCAGCATTGCGGAAGCCATCGATTAGCGTAGCAACTTTCCGCCCGGAAATGTCATAAACCGATAGGTTTACTTCACTGAGTGCTGAAAGCTGAATGCTGATTGCTGTTGTGGGATTGAAGGGATTGGGGTAGGCATTGCAGGTGAAGGATGATGGTAAAACAATCTCACCCGTCGCGGTTATGATCTCATCGAAGGGATTGGGCGCGCCTTCGACCGGGAAGGGCTGGAACTCTGCATTTCTACCGATCTACCCATTTCCCTCAATCAACACGATGCCTCCTACCACCTCCTCTCCGCCTAATTCTTCCAATAAGTCTTCGGCATTCTCATTGCCCAGGCTGCTATTGTTTGTAATGATGAGATGGCTGGGAAACGCCAGATTGTTTCCCGGATTGACCTGTATATTCGATAATCCCTCGATGGAAATCAGATTATTGTTTTGATTGATTAAGAAAGATCCCGGGTTATACAAGGGATACCATCCGACCATCGATACAGTGTTAAGACCATCCAGGTTTAGAATTGCTTCATTCTCTTCCAGGAACAACGTTCCGATATGTTCGAGACTAAGGAGATCATCCACATTGAGAAGTGATGGATTTATGCGGATTTCTAGAAGATTCGTTATGGTCGTAAGGTTCTCCAAACCAGCGAATGATTCAAGACTATCGTTCGCAACAAGCATAAGATTATAAACTTCAGTTAAATTTTCCAGACCGATGAAGTTTGGCAGAGAGGCATTAAGCGTAATTTCCAGCGTATCTATCCGTTCAACGTTCTCTAATCCCTGCATTGAGGTCAAAGAAAAGCATCCAAAAACGTGAAGATCAGGGATACTGCTGATATTTTCAAAACCATAAAAATTTTCGATGCCGACACCTGCTAATACAACGCCTCCGATGCTAGTAAGTGACGTCCCTTGAAAGTCATGGAAATTGTGCAAAGTACTAAAATTGAGATATCCTCCAATAGACGAAAGGCTGGTTAAACCTTCCAAATTCTGTAGTTGGTCCATTTGTGCTATTATCACAGAACCAATTGCCTCAACGTTTTGCAGACCCTGAAGGTTCACCAGGTTAGGACATTCGGAAATCTGCATAGAGCCAATCCATTGGAGATCCTGTAGCGGTTCGAGGGAAGTAATATCGTCACCACTGATATGTAAACCAGAGGTGATACCTGTGTAATGATTAGCACCGAATTGTTCAACAAGCTCCTGACTTGTAATGGTATATCCCAGGTATTCAGAATATATGTTCCCATAGGCCATTGGACGAACGCCAAGAGGGCTGAATTGTGATAGATACACCTCAATATAGTTGTAACCATCCCAAACAGCCCCACCAACCAGGTACCAGTTTTCCCCATCGTATTTACAAACTGACAGGGCGGACGCAACTGTATTGCCTGGAATTAAGGTCTCATCGAAGTAAAATCGTAATTTACAGGGTAAATCGAATGAATCCTGTCCATCTAACTCAAAGCTGTAACAAGTGCCGGGTAAGAAACCGGGGAAGGTACTCTGTGAGGATATAACGAGGGTAGCGTCGGAATTTAATTTTCCAAACTCTACTATTATTGTTATGCCGCCGTCGCTCGTGGTAAATTCACCGCCGGCGATTCCGATAACCAGAGTATCGCTGATAGATACGTTATCCGGTCCATTTGGATTATTGTCAGTATTGCAACCTGATAAACTAACACAGACGAATAATGAAACAACGATAAACACACTATTAATTGTTTGCAACACGATAATTCCTATTTTAAATGATTCACCTTTAAATTACATAATAAAGTGATCAAAGCCAAGGGATTATTTATGCGAAAAAGAGAAGAGGGCGAACACACAGGTTCGCCCCTACAAAAGCGGGTCGGGACAAGCCCGACCCCTACGCGGAATGATTAGCTATTTGAGCAGTACCATCTTCCCCGTCAGAGAAGCAACGTCGGTCATCAGGCTGTAGATGTAAACACCCGAAGCTAACTGCGAAGCATCAAATGTCACCTCATGCAGTCCGGCATTGCGATAACCATCTACCAGAGAAACAACCTCACGGCCCTGAATGTCATAGACGGTCAAAGAGACGGAACTCGCAACTCGCAACTCGTAACTAAATTCGGTCGTCGGGTTGAAGGGGTTGGGGTAATTCTGATGCAGGACAACCTGATCTGGAATGTTAGCCGGATCTGCAGTCAACATCTCTTCCCAACCAGTGGAAATCCAACCGGAGAATCCGGAATCTTCGACGCCGGATTTGCTGAAGGCGAAATGATCTTCCGCATCAACCACGTTGGGATAAGTGCCCGCATAAGCGTTAAAGTTGTAATTGCCAGCAGGAGCAGCTCCAGGAATCTGTTGAGCCAAGTTACGGGATAACATCGCCCCCGGCTGTAACACCAAACCGTTCCGCTGCAACACCGGTCCGTAGGTAGATCCCGACGGAAGCGTCAGATCTTCCCAGAAGTCGACGAAAGCCGGCGCAGCGCCGTCATTACGAATGCTGGCTGAATACGACAGCGTCCCCCCTGTTGGCGGCAATATGGTAGAACCCAGCGGAGTCAGCGTAACCGTCAGATCAGTCGTTCCCGACAGTGCATCTAAGGCGGCGCGCGCCTGAATGATACCATAGCCGGTCTCTGCATCCCAGCCGGGTGCACCGATATCAAGGCAGGTAGAACGAATGACATTGTAGAGTGTTTCTGGCGCTAAACTTGGATTGGCTGACAGCAGCAAACCAGCAATACCGGCCGCCTGCGGGCAAGCCATAGAAGTCCCCATCGCCCCGCAGTAGCCGTGTTCGCCAGGGGGAAGACCACCATTGTTGAAATCGCAGACCGAGGAAACGTAGCAGCCCCATATCCACTCCGCTGTGTTGATTGAAACGCCGTCATAGTGACCCCCTCCGGCAAGACAGTCCAGATAGTCGCCGAAGGAAGAAAACTCGGCGCGAGTGTGCGCCTGACTGAAACTCCCCACGGCGAAAACTTCCGGCCAGCGTGCAGGAACGTTGTACTCCCATGAGCCATTATTACCAGACGCGGCAAAGATGGCTACACCGGAATTATACGCGTAGAGGATAGCGTCGTAAAATCCGGCGGGGGATAGGTTTTCCGGTAATCCCAGAGACATGCTGATGATGTCAGCGCCGTTATCGACAGCCCAGTTGACGCCCATGGTCAGTAAAGAAGTCGAAGACCATATCGATTCAGGGAGACCTCCTTCAGGGGAAATGCAGCGCACCGGCATGATTTTCACGGTGAAGCCAGCGCCCGCGACGCCAGTTGCATTGTCAGCGACACCTGAAGCGCAAGAAGCACAGTGCGTGCCATGGAAAACACCCAGGTCGCATTGGCTGGAACCGAGACCTAACACGTCCTGACCATCACCGGCAGAAGGGTCGGGGAGTCCCCAACCGTCATCGACGCCGTCGTTATGGTGAATGTCGGGATTAGGATCTTGCTGAACAGGAAGGAACATTTCCAGGATCTCACCATCTTTGCCGCCCACGAAATCCCATCCACGTACGCCTCCAGCCGGCCACATAGCAATATTATCCCGCAGATCGGGATGATCCGTGTCCACACCGGAATCGATGATCGCAATGATGACTTCTTCCGAACCCTGAGTAACGTCCCACGCTTCGGGAAGTTGGACGTCAAAGGAGGTCCATTGCTGTGGCTGAGTAACGCCAGCGACAGGATCAGCATCGACAAAATAGGGGTCGTTCGGAGTGTAGTCCGTGTCAAATAATTCCACAAAATAATCGAAGTCAACTTTTTCAACCCAGCGGCTGCTGCGCAACCGTTCGGCTTTTTGTTCAGCATTTGCTATAACGGTGTCCAAAAGCCGCTGGATATTGTCATAATCCCTGGACTGAACGTAAGATTTCATTTCATCATAACTGACGCCCATATCAAAGCGGATCAATTCCCAGTTGATCTGAAAGTAATCATACTCCAGAGTGCCGCCGATCTCATTCAGCAGGGCATCGTATTCAGCGTCAGGGATACCCATGGCAAACTTTACCATCAGGTGTGAAGGGTTGTAGAGCAAGTACAGGGGAATGGTGGATTTCTCTAGCGGAAGTGCGTGCATGGGGCCTATGTTTTCCGCTGCAACGCCTATCCAGGTCAGCGAACATACCATCAACGTTAGAACACAAACGATAACGAACTTTTTCATGAGTCTGCCTCCATCAAGGACTGTCATTGTCTGAATCGCGTGAATACATCAGGATAGTATGAAAAGGAGAGTATAGGAAAAGTGAAGGCTGCGGTGCGTGAAGGCTGTGGCAAGGTACTCTTTGAAATATAGATAATAATGCAAGGGATTTCAACCACAAAATCAAGAATTTTGGTTTCGAAGCCGTGACTGGAATCACATAAGACTTATAGAACAAAAAAGGCGTCCATCATGTGACAGACGCCTTTACCTCATCCAAACGTAACCTATTTCACCATTATCATTTTGCCTTGTGTCATCGTGTCTCCCGCCTGTAAAGCGGTATAAGTTGTACGATACAATACTGCCTTATGATGGCTCTTGATTGATATCGCGATCAGATTCCTGTGACCAATTTACTCCTAAACGATAACCGGTATAGTAATCAACAGAAAGATCAAAATAAAGCCCAACAAATGAGCGATAGTTTCTAAAGGTTGTAATGTATGATCATTTTTCATAAGTGTATTCCTGAGTATCAATCTGCTCTCTATTGGAGATACGCAGGGTTCGGGTGTGGGGTTGGGGGGGATTGTCAGATTTAAATGTTTTAAGTTGGGGCGGCCTGAGAAGCGGGTAAGATGGTTTTACTGAAGTAACTGCAAATGTCAAATTGAATCCGCCAAAGGCGGACAAGAAATGCAAAATGCAAATTGATGGGGCTGTCTCAAAAGCTGTAAAAAGTCATTGCGAGACCAAATTTATTGGGTCGAAGCAATCTCGTAACTTAGTGATAATAATGAGATTGCTTCGTCACTTCGTTCCTCGCAATGACTGCCCTTGTGGCTTTTGGGACAGCCCCTTTTTTATGGCAGTAACTCTAAAGCCTCCTGCGCGTATTCCGAAACTGTAGCGGTGCGGAAATTGCCGTTGGAGAGGTCGTAGACCTCAAAGGGGGTCTGGTCTTCGGTCAGTTCTTGGAGGCGGTCTTTGACGGAAGTCTCCCCCATCCTGCCCAGGGTTAGTGACGCGTGAGCCCGGATATAGGCGTCATCGTTGTGCAGGGCATTCTTCAGCATGGAACGGAAATCGGCGAATATGCCGGCTCGTACTGAGGCGATGCGCGCCATACCCCAATGGACGCCTCGGGGGAAGGGTTCCAGGTCGTAATGCGCGGCGACAATCTCTGCGTACTTGTCGATTAACTTGGGGACGCAGACGGCCATCTCCGCCATCGCTTCGGGCGCATTCCAGATGACGCTGCCGGATTCATCATTCATCCCCCACATCAGCCGCCGCATCATGCGGCGAATCAATTCGAGATCACGAGATTGTGCTTTCAGGATGGCAAACTGCCCTAACGCTTCGATGGCACGCCAGCGGATCAAGGGTTCGTTATCCAACAGCAGGCTGCTGAGTTGACGACCGGCGCCGCGGTCGTTTTGCGCCCAGGCGCACATCTCCTGCCAGTTGCGATCAATTAAAAAGCTTTTAGCGTGTTCTTTTCGGGATTGGTTCATGGGTTGATTTCTATGTTTAAAAAAAGCTGCCGACTTAGCTTGTGCAGCAGCCTTAAAATCAGAATGATTTCTATCTATCTCTTATTCTACTCTTTCGGTTTTATATAACACGACCGGCAGCGCGCTTCATAACGGTCGGAGGCGCCAACGACGACGCGTTCGGATTCTTCAGACAGACGATAAGTGCGGTTAGCCGGCGCTCCACAGCGGACACAAATCGCCAAAGTTTTGGTGATATATTCGGCTTCTGCCAGGAGGTGCGGTATCGGTTCAAAGGGAACGGTGCGGTAATCCTGATCCAGCCCGGCAACGATTACGCGCACACCGCGGTTGGCCAGTTCCTTGCAGACGTTCACTAGATCTGCATCGAAAAACTGCGCTTCATCGATGCCTAAAACATGCGCAACGGAAGCTCTTTCCAGAATTTCAGCGGAACTGCTGACAGCAACCGATGGCAGACTGACGTCACTGTGCGACACCACGCGATCTTCGCTGAAGCGGTTGTCGATCTTAGGTTTGAAGATGGCAACCCTCAAGCGGGCAATCTGAGCCCGGCGCAGGCGGCGAATCAGCTCTTCGGTCTTACCTGAAAACATAGGACCGCAGATCACTTCGATCCAGCCGGTTTTATGAGTGGGATGAGTCACAGGACTATCATCGACAGGGCGGGCTTCACGATTCATTGAAGATCTCTTTCCATTAGCAGTTGGCGGATTTTGGTTTGCAGTAGATCGATGGCAACCAGTTTGTTCCCGCCTTCGGGGATGATGACGTCGGCGTAGCGTTTGGATGGTTCAACGAACTGCAGGTGCATAGGACGCACTGTTTTTTCGTATTGCGCCAGAACCATCTCCATAGTACGGGCCCGTTCCTGGACGTCTCGTTTCAAGCGGCGCATGAGGCGAATGTCGTCTGCGGTATCGACATAGATCTTGATATCCATCAGATTGCGCAACTCATTATGGCTCAAAATCAGGATACCTTCCAGCACGATAACCGAATGCGGCCCCAAGGTGATGTAATCATCCGTTCTTGCGTGGGTTTTATAATCGTAAACCTGCTGTTGAATGACGCCTCCATCCAGCAGAGTTTTCAGGTGGCTAACCAGCAGATCCCATTCAATGGCGTCGGGATGGTCGAAATTGTGTAAATGCAAATTCTCCTGCTGGT
>JAHJDJ010000202.1 GCA_018812585.1 bacterium | reverse complement strand
GTGAGAAGTTGAGTTACGCAGATCACCTCCCAGATCCAAACTACCGCGGCGGAGATAAAACAACTCTTGGGAGCCATCGCTGAAGGTCACCTTCAAAGGGGGGTGCGTATCCCAGATCGTGCCGCCAAAACCCAGCGAAGCAATCGGCTTGTCGAAGGTTTTCTGTTGCTGGGGTTCCAGGGTGTAGCTGTTAATCGAAGAGATGAAGATCTCCAAACGGCTGCCGTCAAAGCGGGCGATGTCGGGGTAGTCGTCGGAGCTGAAGTTACCGGCTAAAGTATGGGGCGGAGGATTGCAGTAATCCACCATACCGTGCTCCAGCATGCCAAAACCGAAGTCGAGGGGAGTGAGGGTGGGCTCTTGTGCGGCAGCGAGGAGAGTGATGCATGCTACGAAAACCAGACTTAATACAGCCTTCATAAATAAACCTCCTAATAGCTATAGTCGGGGTCGCCCTCGACACCGACGAGAGCATTACTTTAATGGTTTTAATTTACAAAACCTACTTTAGATTGTCAAGTCTTTTTATTTTTTGAATTTAGTAAACGGGAGAAAAGTTCCCATCAACAAAAAGACGCCCCGATCTCTCGAGGCGTTGATTCTGTGTTCTGTTTACTGTTCTCTGTTCACCGTTCACTGACTACTTCACCAATACCATCTTCCCGCTGACTGTGCCCAGGTCCGAGGTCAAGCGGTAGAGGTACGTCCCTGAAGGTTGACTGGAAGCGTTCCAGGCCGCTTTGTAAGCGCCAGCTTCCATCGATCCTTCCAGCAGTTCAGATACTAACTGCCCGTTTACATTGTAAACCTGCAAGGAGACGTGTGACGCTTCCGGCAGATCGAAGGCGATGGTGGTTTCCGGGTTGAACGGATTGGGGTAAACGCTCGAAACCTGGAAATGATCCGGTACAACCGGCACCACGACGATTCCTTCAGCGCCGTCATCCCACCAGGTCGTATAGCTGTTTTCCACCGGGATACCATCGAAATCTCCGTACTTGTAGAACTCGAAGCTGTCCTCATCGATGATGTTCCAACTGTAGTCACCGACACGCAGGTAGTAGTCATAGGTGCCGTTCGGAACCGTGCTGGCGATATAAATTGACAGCGCCCGGAAGATGGTCAAGCCGCCGCCCAGGTTCAAACCGGTGCGCACGATAAACTCCTCGGAATAGCCGCCGCCGACCTGTTCAATGCCGGTCCAGCCGTCGAAAATCTGTGTCGAGCCGGTGTTGTTGTGAACCGACAGATCGTAGTCGATACTGCCGCCGGATCCCGGTAAATTGACAGAGCTGGTCGCGGTTACTGTGGCTGTCAGATCTGGGCCGCCGACCATGCCGTAGATCGCCTGAATGCCGGCGATGTCATCAGAATGCAGCGTCCGCTTCGTCTCCCACCAGCCGATCGCATAGTACATGACCGCTGCGCTGATGGGCGTATGATCCAGACCAACCACGTGGCCTAACTCATGGACGCCGACGGTTTCAACGTCATATTGGTTGGATCCGGTTGTGCCTGTCCGCCAGGTGTGTACGTCCCAGAAAACGACATCGGCCTGCGACATGTTGCCGCCATAAAACCACATACTGGTCGTCGCCAGAGCGCCGCCGCTGCTGCCCGGGTTCCAACAGATATCGTTCTGGAAGTTGAAGTAGTTGAAGTTGGTCACGCTGGTGTAACCCGCATAATTAAATGCGAAATCCGCGTTCGCGTTGCTCCAACTGTCCATCGCCGAAAGCAAAGACGCCAGCTCATCGACCGCGCTGGGGTCCGCACAATTCGGATTGACGTACATGCTGACTGTCACCGGGGAACCGCCCAGGTACGCCCAGTTAAAGGGCAGCAACACGTAAGCTGAGGCGCCGGTCGCCAGTAATGCGATGACGACGGCCGCCAGAAGTAAGTGTTTATATCGTTTCATATTCTTCTCCTTTTCTGCAGGTCATCATCTTTAATGAGTGATTTCTATCAGGTTACGGAACTGGTCAACGGTCATTTCATAAGCGGGAATCGAGCCGTTTTCTACGCTTAACGCGCCCTTCTCCCAGCCGTAAATCCAGTGATAACCGGTATCCTGCATGAACAGGTGAAGAATGACTTCAGAACCGATGTGAAGATTGTTCGGCGTGTCGCTGGTCACCTGAGAGATTTCGCCGACTTTGCCGCCGGGGATCTGTACTACCAGGCTGCTGCCCAGGTTTTCGCCTTTGAATTGTTCGGACAGTTGCAGTGTTACATACGTGAAAATCTGACTGTGGTCATCCGCCCAGGCGCTGTGGGTTTCCTGTACCGTCCCCAGAACGATATGTTCCGAAGCCGAGATCAATTCTTCTTTAGTGAAATCCGGCAGCAGTGCCAGTGCATTACCGGAAATAAACAGGATGCCCATCAGAGCGAGGACAGTCATCACATTGTGCCTCCTCATGTGTCTGCTCCTCAATTAGTTGTTTTATACGGTTTCTTTAACGTTTTTGCCATCACTACAATTTAATGCGAAAATTGCCGAAAGTCAAGGTATTATTCAGGAATGGCGATTTTTTATTATTGTGGGGAATGACAACTATCAGGAAATACGCTAATCCCACAATTCCCGTTGGAACGAACCCAATCCCATCCCATCTCGTCGTTTCAAGAGAAACGGGAACAAGAATGATGGAATACAATAAAACATAAATCTAAAGCAATATTGGTGACGGGGAGCATATATCAACTAAAAACTTCAAACTAAAAACTACTTCACCACCACCACTCGATCACCTGTCACCCCTACCTCCGTCTCCATCCTCACAAAATACTGCCCCGAACTATAATTCGCTGCATCCCAGATGAGGGTCTTCTGTCCTGGCATCTGCAAGCCGGAGGCTAAGGTGGCAACTTTCTGACCGAGGAGATTATAGACTGCAATCTCCGCTTTCTGCGGATAGAGGAGGTTGTAAGATATCCAGGTGATGGGATTGGCGGGATTGGGACCGATGCTGAACTGGATGCCGTGCAGGGGGTCTAAGCTAAGGCGGGGCTGGACAGCCGCC
>JAHJDJ010000201.1 GCA_018812585.1 bacterium | reverse complement strand
TGTTACAAGCTCCGTAAAAAAGTCTGTCTTGACATATAAGATAGTACAGTGAGGTGAACATGTCAGAAGCGAGATGGGTCAAGGATGTTATGCTGCCGTTGGATGACTACGCTCTTGTGCCCGAAGATGCATCCATGGTGGACGCCTATTGCGCTTTGGAGGAAGCGCAAAAAAGACTCCCGCCCGGACGTCAGGCCAGCCGCGCCGTCCTGGTAGTCGATAAGAGCGGAAAAATCATCGGGAAAGTGGGCCAGCTTGCTTTTTTGAAGGCTCTTGAGCCAAAGTATGATAAAGTAGGTGATGTAGGGGCATTGTCGCGCGCTGGTTTGAGTTCTGATTTCATCAGCTCCATGATGGAGAATCTGAATTTGTGGAAGGAGAATTTCTTCGACATTTCTCAACGCGCGAAGATCACCCGGGTGAAAGAAATCATGCATCCGATTGACGAGAGTATAGATGGAGATGCTCATCTCAGTGAAGCCATCCACAAAATTGTTATGTATCAGACGCTCTCTTTACTGGTGACGCGTGGGAAGCAGGTCATAGGAATCCTTCGCCTTTCGGATCTATTTAATGAAATCGGTCAACAACTAAAATCTTGTGCAAACGGAGATAGCGCTTAACAGGAAGAGGATTGAATAAATGCCGATCGTACTCTTGGTTGATGACGAAGATAAATTCCGTGAAGCCACTGCAAAGCGGTTGAAGATGCGGGGATATGACAATCTCACCCTGGATTGTGGTGAAGACGTTCTCAAAACGATTCGCAAGTTTGATGATATTGATGTCGTCGTGCTGGATCGCAAAATGCCGGGGATGAGCGGCGAGCAGGTATTGAAGGAGATCAAGCAATTCCGGCCTGAACTGCAGGTCATCATGCTTACGGGTCATGCTTCGATGGAATCGGCGGTGGAGAGTGGTAAGTTAGATGCCTACGCCTACGTGGAAAAGCCCTGTGAGCTGGAACAGCTAATTGGAGTCATTGATGATGCCCGCCGGGACAAACCTCTGGCTCTTGAAAAACATGAAATCACCCAGATTCAGAGGGGATCCTTAAAAAAATGGTTGATGGGATCACATAATTACCGTCCTGGTATCATTCTCCTCGGTCTTGTCATCTTTACAGCTATAGTGTTAATGCCCACTCCGGATCGGTTGACAAACCTGCTGTCATTCCAGAAAAAAGAACTGATCACCGATTCCGAATCCGGCATAAAAGTCTTTGATCCTACTGACGAAATATTCGGATACGCAGGCTATAAAAAGATGAAACTTGGGGAAACAATCACCGATTCTTACAGCAAGAATTACAAATTGGAAAAGACAAGTGTCGGAGAAAATGGGGAAAAGATTAATCGTCCTCTGACAACTGCTGAAGCTGCATTGCGCGCCAAAGTGATGCTTGGTTTACTGGCTGTCTGTGCTCTATTCTGGGCATCCGGAGCTATTCCCATAGGCATTACCGCACTGCTCGTCGGAGTTATCATGTATCTTTTCAGCATTATGAATCCGGACGACGTCGCCGGGGCATACGCAAAGGATGCCGTTATCTTCATTTTCGGAGTGTTAGTAATCGCCCATGCTATCAGTAAGACAGGCCTGGATCGGCGCATCGGTCTCCTATTGTTAGGTCCCTCGAATAAATTGTGGAAGTTGATGTTCATATTTCTGCCGATGGTGGGTGTCACCTGTGCCTTTCTTTCTGAACACGCTATCGTTGCCTTTTTGATGCCTTTGCTGATTATCGTTTATGTTTCCGCAGTCAGAGAAGTCGGTGGTGGTGGTGATAAAAACCTGGCGGTCATGCTCATCTTATCACTCTGTTTTGCCGCCAACTGCGGTGGGCCGGGATCGCCCGCGGCCGGGGGACGCAATGCTATTATGATCGGCATTTTAGGAGACTATGGCGTGGCGCCTTCCTTCGGGGAATGGGTCAAGTATGGCTTGCCTTTCGTACCGGTGATGTGTATTGTTATTGGAGCTTACTTCTTCTTCACTTTCCGTAAGAAGTTAAAGACCAAGAAGTTGAATGTCTCGGAGATTGCCAAACACGCCGCCGCTCGTATCGGTCCGATGAACCGGACTGAATACATTTCTGCCGCGATTATGATACTGTTGATCTTCCTGTGGGTCACTCAAAGTGACACCTTGGGCATGGGAGGTCCAGCCATTTTAGCGATTGTGCTCTTTGCCGTCTTTCGCATCATCACCTGGAACGACGTCTCGAAGATTCAGTGGGAAGTCGTTGCTCTGTACGCCAGCGCTGCAGCCATGGGAAAAGGCTTGGCAGTGACTGGCGCTGCGCTTTTTTTAGCAGATAGTTTTATTAGCATTCTCCCTGAATTCATGCGCAGTGGTGAAGGTTTGGCTATCGCCTGCAGCATCTTTACCGGCATCGCCACGAATTTTATGAGCGATGGCGCCGCGGTTTCAGCTATCGGTCCTATTACGGTCCCAATGGCGCAAATCACCGGCACGCATCCCTGGATGGTTGGTTTCGCAACCGCCTTTTCCTCCTCGTTTGCGCATGCTATGATCATCGGAACTCCTAATAACGCCATAGCTTTTACCATGGCCAGAGATCCCCGAACCGGCATGCAGCTAGTTACGCTGGGGGATTTCCTCAAGCACGGTCTCATCGTCCTGCTGCTTTCCTGGCTGGTACTCTGGGGTTGGCTATTTTTAGTTTATTGGAGATGGATAGGATTTTAGGATAGTTGCAGACATCGTGTTGAGACATTCCCAATATAGCGAGTACGAAGTTAATAGAATCTGGAGATAATAATGGCTGGTAGTATCAGACTCCTCATTGTCGACGACGAAGTAAAATTCCTCGACTCCATTGCCAAGCGATTGGAACTGCGTGGGCTGGAAGTTACCAAGGCGACCAATGGCAAGGATGCCGTGGAATTTGCCCGCAAGCAGAAGTTTGACCTGGCGCTTCTGGATCTGAAGATGCCCGGTATGGAAGGATCAGAAGTATTAAAGATCCTGAAAGAAGAACATAAGTTCATCGAAATCATTATCCTGACTGGTCACGGATCACTGGAATCAGCAGTTGAATGCACTAAACTGGGGGCTTACGGCTACCTTCCCAAACCCTACGAATTTGATGCTTTGCTCGATATCCTGAAAGAAGCTTATGAAGTCAGGCTGAAGAAGAAATTTGAATCCGACCAGACTCGTTTACAGAAGATCATGGATGCCGCCACTGGTAGCAGCGCTCTGGGTATCCTGCGAGCAATGAAGGAATTGGATGACGATGAGAAGTAGGGCAGCCCGGTGATGCACGCTCGCTAAAACTATCTCATCCAAGCTATAATTGGACGGTAGTATGAACTCAAATTTGAATGCAAATAAAGATCTTCATATTGTCCGCAGAGAAGATCTTCCTCAGCTCTTCAACATCTTGATTAAGGATGGTCATCAAATCGTCGGGCCGACGCTTAGGGATGGCGCTATTGTCCTGGATGTTCTGGAGGGCGTGGCGGAGCTTCCCCTCGGCTGGACTGATGAACAGGATAAGGCTCGTTACCGGCTTGTAAAACGGAAGGATGAAGCTTTATTCGGGTATTCGTGCGGTCCGCAAACGTGGAAGAAATTTTTATTTCCACCTGATCATATCTTGTTTAAGGCAGATAAAACCCGTCACGGATGGAGGATAGATGCGGGGGAGAATGCTCCTCCGAAATTCGCTTTCCTGGGTATGCGCGCCTGTGATATTCACGCGTTGACGGAACTCGACAAGGTATTCATTGCCGGTGAATACCAGGACTCTGCCTACCTTGAGAGAAGGGAAAACATTTTTATTATTTCCATCAACTGCAGCGTTGTGGGGAATAATTGCTTCTGCACTTCTATGGGTTCAGGACCGGGAGCGGCATCAGGATACGATCTGGCGCTGACTGAAATAATAGACGGCGACCTGCACTATTATCTCATCGAAGTCGGCAGCGAAAAGGGGGAAGAAGTACTCGGTGAGATCAAGCATAGAACCGCCAGTCAGGAAGAGATTCGCAAAGGCAATGAACTGCTGACGGCCGCTGCTCAAGCCATTTCCCTTAAAGTGGATACTGAAAAGCTGCCGAAAATTCTCAAAAAAAGTGTCGAGCATCCGCGCTGGAAGGAGATCGCCTCTCGCTGTTTAACCTGCGGAAACTGCACCATGGTCTGTCCAACCTGTTTCTGTTCGACAGTACAGGATTACACCGATTTAAGAGGCAGCCAGGCATCCCGGTTGAGGAAGTGGGACTCCTGCTTTAATATAGAGTATTCCTATATTCACGGCGGCAGCGTGCGATATTCATCGGAGGCCCGATATCGTCAATGGATGATGCATAAATTCGCCAGTTGGATAGATCAATTCGGTTCGTTCGGCTGCGTCGGCTGCGGCCGCTGCATCACCTGGTGTCCTGCTGGCATCGATGTGACCGAGGAGTTGCGTTTTTTCTGTCAAAATCCGTTATTGGATACAACCGCAAAATCTGCATAGAGAACGATTATGGAAACCCTCGAGAGAATATTGGCGGAACACCCCCTATTCAAAGGGTTGGATCCGAAGTATCTGAAAATCGTGGTAGGCTGCGCATCGAACATTCGCTTTGAACCCGAGCAGGTCATTTATAAGGAAGGCGATCCGGCAGAAAAATTCTTTCTGATTCGTGAAGGGAAGATCGGCCTCGAGATCAACATTCCTCACCGGGGATCAATTGCCATTCAGACTGTAAACTCGGGAGACATCCTGGGCTGGTCGTGGCTCATGCCCCCCTACAAATGGCGATTCACTGCGCGCGTGTATGAACCGACTCGGGCGATTGCCCTGGACGGCGCCTGCCTCAGGCGGAAATGTGAAGAAGATCATGCCTTGGGCTACGAATTTTACCGGCGCTTCGCGGACATTATCGTGCAGCGGCTGCAAGCCACCCGGCTTCAGCTTCTTGACGTCTATGGCCATCACACAGAGAGACAGAAATGAAAGCTCGGCATTCTGAACCGATGATTCCCCAGCCGTTCCGCGTCGCCAAGGTACAAAAAGAGACTTTCGATACTTTTACTCTGCAACTGAAAAGCTCCAAGGGCAATGGCGTCTCTCATTTTTCGCCGGGTCAGTTCAACATGCTTTATGTATTCGGTGTCGGGGAAGTGCCCATCTCCATCAGCGGCGATCCCTCCAACGGCACACTCATCCATACGACCAGAGTGGTGGGTAACGTCACTAAAGCGATGGGGAAACTGAAAGTGGGGGACGTTATCGGTGTGCGTGGTCCCTTCGGAACTCCCTGGCCAGTCGAAAATGCAAAGGGCAAGGATGTTGTGATCGTTACCGGTGGTATCGGTCTGGCTCCCTTGCGGCCGGCTTTGTATTATTTTCTAAAGCATAGGGATGAATACGGTAAAATCGTGCTGCTTTACGGCGCCAGAAGCAAAGAAGACATTCTTTACCGCCGGGAGTTGGAACAGTGGCGCGCGCGCTTTGATCTTGAAGTTCACGTCACGGTGGACCGCGGCACTGGCAACTGGCGAGGCAACGTCGGGGTGGTCACCATGCTCATCCCCAAAGCGCCTTTCGATGCCCATAATGCTGTCTCGCTGGTATGCGGCCCCGAAATCATGATGCGTTTCACCGTGCTTGAACTGCTCAAACGAGGCATCCCTGAAAGTAAGATTTTCCTATCCCTGGAACGTAATATGAAGTGCGGCATCGGTCATTGCGGGCACTGCCAATTCGGTCCGCATTTCACTTGTAAGGACGGGCCCGTCTTCCCCTATGACCAAATAAAAGATTTGCTGGAAAAACGAGAGATTTAGCATGGCTGCAAGGAAAAAACCGAAACTTGCCGTCTGGAAGTTCGCATCCTGTGATGGATGTCAATTGAGCTTACTGGACTGTGAAGACGAGCTGCTGGAGGTTGCGGGTGTAATCGAAATCGCAAATTTCCCTGAAGCATCGCGAGCGGTAAAACGAGGTCCTTACGACATATCCCTGGTCGAAGGATCTATCACTACACCTCATGACGCCATGCGTATTCAGAAAGTTCGCCGCATGTCCAAACTCCTCATCACAATCGGGGCTTGTGCGACAGGAGGGGGCATCCAGGCGCTCAGGAATTTCAAAGATATTAAAGACTTTGTCTCCATCGTATATGCACGACCGGACTATATCGAAACCCTGACGAAATCGACACCAATTGATGACCACGTTTTCGTGGACTGCGAACTACGCGGTTGTCCCATCAATAAGTATCAGCTCCTGGAAGTGATCAGCGCCTTGTTAAACGACCGCAAACCCAATATACCTAAATACAGTGTCTGCATGGAATGCAAGCAAAAAGGTAATGTATGTGTCATGGTCTCAAAGGGGATACCCTGCCTGGGTCCGGTTACACAGGTCGGTTGCGACGCTCTCTGCCCCTCCTA
Source organism: bacterium (assembly GCA_018812585.1). Lineage (GTDB taxonomy): Bacteria > Electryoneota > B3-LCP > B3-LCP > B3-LCP > JAHJDJ01. The sequence goes on along the minus strand of JAHJDJ010000201.1, from coordinate 6,113 downwards.
CCAACGAGGGTGTTTCGGATGTTTCGGTCCCATGGAAACGCCTAATACCATTTCCATGAGTGAACGTTTTGGTGAACTTGGGATCAAGGCTGACGACATTATTCGCACTTATCGCACTTATAATTCTTACAGTGAATCCTTCCGCCGGGAGAGCGAGGCTTATGAAAGATAAATCGGCGAAAAAGCCCGATAAGAAAAAGACCAAAACAATTAAAGTCGATTATCTGGCCAGAGTTGAAGGTGAAGGCGCGTTCAACATCAAGATAAAGGGCGGCGAGGTAATAGACGCCAAGCTAAAGATTTTCGAACCGCCGCGCTTCTTTGAAGCCTTTCTGGTTGGAAGAAGGTTCGATGAGGCGCCGGATATCACTTCTCGTATCTGCGGTATCTGTCCTATTGCCTACCAGATGAGTTCGATCCAGGCAATGGAGGCAGCATTCGATGTAAAAGTGCATCCTCAGATCAGGGCGCTAAGGCGGTTGTTCTATCTCGGGGAATGGATTCAAAGCCATGCCTTGCATGTCTTCATGCTGCATGCCCCCGATTTTCTGGGCTATGAAGATGCTTTTCAGATGGCAAAAGATCATGGCGATCTGGTTAAAATGGCGCTGGATCTGAAGAAAATGGGGAATGATATTGTTATATTGATCGGTGGCAGAGAGATCCACCCCCTCAGCGCTTGTGTGGGAGGATTCTACAAAGTCCCCACAAAACGCGGCCTGGAGTCTCTGGTAGAAAGGTTGAAATGGGGCATCGAGGCGTCGGTGAAAACGGTTCAATTTGTGGGGGGATTAACTTTTCCTGAACTCGCAGCAGACTATGAATTCGTTTCACTGCGGCACGATGACGAATATCCCATTTGCGAAGGCAGATTAGTATCCAATAAAGGTTTGGATATTGCCATATCGGACTACGATGACTATTTTGAAGAAGAGCATGTCAAACACTCGACCTCGCTGCATGCTCATATCAGAGCCCGAGGTTCGTACTTCGTGGGTCCGCTGGCCCGTTTCAATCTGAATTTCGACCGCTTGACCCCTTTAGCACAGGAGCAGGCCAAGTCTGTAGGCTTCGAACCTGGCTGCGTCAATTCATTTAAGAGTATCATAGCGCGAGCCGTGGAATTAGTATATGCTTGCGAAGAAGCTCTGCGGATTATTCAACAGTACGAGATGCCTCCAAATGCCAAAGTGGAAGTTAAGCCTAACGGTATGACCGGATACGGTTGCACGGAAGCCCCCCGCGGCATCCTTTATCACCGCTATGTCGTGGATGGTCATGGTATTATCCGCAGCGCTACCATCGTGCCCCCGACCTCGCAGAATCAGAAGACGATTGAAAATGATCTCTTCAACTTCGCACAAAACAATATCGAGATGCCGGAAGATGAGTTGACCTGGCGCTGCGAACAGGTGGTGCGTAATTACGATCCCTGCATCTCCTGCTCCTGTCATTTCCTGAAACTGAACATCGAAAGAATTGAATAGCCTTGCAGGCTGAGCTTAATAAAAAACAGTGTGGAAAACCTGGGGCAGTAAAGCTCATCGTTGGTATCGGTAATCCATATCGCGGGGACGACGGTGTAGGGCGGTTCATCGCGCAAAGACTGAAAGCACGACGGTTAGATGGCGTAAAGGTGCTTGGGGATAGCGGTGAGGCAACCTCGCTGATGTCCGCCTGGGAAGGAGCTGATGAAGTTATTCTTATCGATGCGGTCGTATCGGGATCGAAACCAGGGACTATTTTTCATTTCGATGCATCAGTGAAACCTCTGCCCAAAGATCTATTCAAGAACGTCTCGACACATTCTTTCGGTGTTGCAGAGGCGATTGAGTTAACCCGTGCTATGAATCGTTTACCCCCGAAAGTAATTGTTTACGGTATCGAGGGGAAATGTTTTGATGATGGCTCAGCATTATCTGAGGAAGTGAAACTCGCCGCTGAAGAGGTGATTGCGAGACTTTTATTGCATCTATCATTGTGATGACTCTGAGTTGGAGAAACTTACATGCACGAATCTTCATTAATCGAGAATCTTATCAAGAAAATAGAAAATGTTGTCGGCGAGCAGAAGGCAGCAGAAGTCCGGGCTGTTCGGGTTAAATTGGGAGCCCTGACCAATATTTCTGCTGACCATTTCCGTGAACATTTTGTCATTGGTAGTAAAGGCACGATCGCAGAAAATGCAGATTTGGACATTGCCGTTTCGGATGACATTTACGATCCCAACGCACAGCAGATTTTACTTGAAGGGCTCGAAGTGAGTGAGTAGGAAATGGTTCGGTTACAGAGGGACGATCTGCTCGAAGCAGCGGAGCCAACCGAGCGGCTCAGAGTCATTATAAAAGGGGCGGTGCAAGGGGTGGGCTTTCGCCCCTTTGTGCATCGTTTAGCCCAGGAACTCAGGCTCACTGGCTTGGTGAAAAATTCCACTCAAGGCGTTCTTATTGAGGTCGAAGGAGAACGGGGATTATTGGACGAGTTCCTGTTACGCCTTGATGTTGATAAACCGCCGCATTCCTATATACAAAGCAGAGAATCGGTATTTCTGGATGTAAAAGGCTACAACGCCTTTGAAATTCTCGCGAGTGATTCCGAGGGTGATAAGTATGCTCTTGTGCTTCCCGATATCGCCACCTGCCCCGAATGCATTCTCGAAATATTCGACCCAACCAATCGACGATACCTCTATTCCTTCACGAATTGCACGCATTGCGGACCCCGCTACAGCATCATCGAAAATCTACCTTACGATCGCGCCTCCACGACGATGAAGCATTTTCAGATGTGTGATCGCTGTAAAAGTGAATACGAAAATCCCAATGACAGACGTTTTCACGCCCAGCCGAACGCTTGTCCGGACTGCGGGCCGCATCTGGAGTTATGCGATGAAAATGGCGGTTATCTTTCCGCGCGATATGATGCTCTTCTGGATGCAGCCGCAGCGATCCGTCAGGGGAAAATTGTCGCTCTCAAGGGACTTGGCGGTTTTCAACTGATCGTGGACGCCCGCAATGAAGACGCCGTCGCGAGGTTAAGACTCCGCAAACGGAGGGAAGAAAAACCATTCGCCCTGATGAGTCCTGAACTTGCGGATATCGAGGACCATTGTGAGGTTTCACCGGCAGAGAAGCGTTTGCTGTTGAGCGCCGAAAGCCCCATTGTACTACTGAAACGAATAGAGGGAATCGACTCGGTTCTGGCGCTTTCCGTATCACCGCGCAACCCCTATTTGGGATTCATGCTGCCTTATTCACCGTTGCATCACATGCTGATGCAGGAGCTGAAATTCCCGGTGGTGGCTACCAGCGGAAATCTCTCCGATGACCCTATCTGCACGGATGAGGAAGAGGCTGTATTGCGCCTGGCTGGCATTGCTGACCTGTTCCTGGTTCACAACCGTCCCATCGCGCGGCACGTGGACGATTCCGTGGTTCGGGTCATATTGGGTCGAGAACTGATGCTGCGCCGAGCACGCGGCTATGCGCCACTTCCTGTCTCAATGAAGCAGTCGCTGAAAAATACATTGGCTATGGGCGGGCATCTTAAGAATACAGTAGCAATCTCGATCAAATCGAATGTCTTCATCAGCCAGCATATCGGGGATCTCGAAACAGCACAAGCCTGCGAAGCATTCTCAGAGACGGTGGAAAGCCTGACGAAAATATACGATTTCAAACCCGATTGTGTGGTCTGCGATTTGCATCCCGATTATCATTCGACTCGATTCGCCAGGAAAATGGGAGTTCCATTCGTTCAGGTACAGCACCATTACGCGCATGTCTTATCCTGCATGGCTGAAAATGAGATCGAAGCGCCTGTCCTCGGTGTTGCCTGGGATGGGACAGGATATGGATTGGATGGCTCGGTTTGGGGCGGGGAGTTTCTGCTGGTTAAGAGCCGCTCCTTTAAACGAATTGCTTACTTCAAGAACTTTCCGTTGCCAGGTGGAGAGGCGGCTGTCAGGGAGCCCAGACGAGCGGCGCTGGGTGTGCTGTACGAGATGTTCGGTAATGGATTGTTTTCAAAGCGAGAGTTGAAACCGCTAATGGCTTTTGATGACCGTGAACTGGACAATTTGAAGATAATGTTATCAAAAGGTCTGAACAGCCCAGTTACATCGAGCGCCGGAAGGCTTTTCGATGCCCTGGCCTCAATTCTTGGAATACGGCAAATCAACCGTTTTGAAGGGCAAGCGGCGATGGAGCTCGAATTTCTGACGGATGGAACCCATATTGATGAAAGCTATCCGGTGATTTTCCATGAAAAGGAGACGGGCCCCTTTATTGATTGGAAATTTATCTTCAGGGAAATCTTGATAGATCTGGAAGGCGGATTACCAGCAGCGGATATTTCAGCGAAATTCCACAACACTTTAGCGGAATGTATCGTCAGAGTCGCCCTGCATGTTGGCGAAAACAAAGTGGTGCTTTCCGGGGGATGTTTTCAAAATAAATATCTGACTGAACGGACAGTTAGACGTTTGCAGGAGCAGGGCTTTTCACCCTACTGGCACCAGCGAGTCCCGCCAAATGATGGTGGGATTGCTCTGGGGCAGCTAATTGCCGCGACAATGATCGAAGAGGGAAGGGATTAACGATGTGCCTCGCGATTCCAGGTAAAATTCTCAGCATCGAGGAAAGTAATGAGCTGTTTCGTTCCGGCAAGGTGAGTTTCAGCGGCATCGTGAAGGAGGTTCATTTGTCCTGTGTACCCGATGCCAGCGTTGGAGACTACGTCATCGTTCACGCTGGATTCGCTATCTCCAGGCTGGACGAAGAGGAGGCCAGAGTGATATTAGATTACCTCGAAGCAGAATGAAAATGACGAATAAGACGAAATCGGGCAGCTCGGCATGAAACCGCTATGAAATATATCGATGAATACCGGAATCTTAACTCTGCGGGACAAATCGCTGAGTCGATTGCGAAAATCACTCGAAAGCCGCACACCATCATGGAAATATGCGGCGGGCAGACTCATGCCATTATGAAATACGGCATCGAAGAGTTGCTCCCGACGGAAATCACCCTGCTGCATGGTCCCGGATGCCCCGTTTGTGTGACACCGGCTGAAGTCATCGACAAGGCCATAGAAATCACCACCCATTATAGCACGATTCTCTGTTCATTCGGCGATATGATCCGCGTGCCCGGCACTGAGAACGATCTGTCGTCCGCTCGAGCCGATGGGGGAGACGTACGCGTTGTCTATTCACCTCTGGATGCTCTGAAAATCGCACGGGAAAATCCTGACAAAGAGGTGGTCTTCTTCGCTATCGGTTTTGAAACCACCGCGCCGGTGAACGCCATGTCTGTAGTCCAGGCGAAGGATCTGGGAACATCCAATTTCAGCCTGTTAGTGTCACAGTTTCTAATTCCACCGGCTATCGAATCGATTCTTGGCTCAGGCAGGAGTCAAGTATCCGGCTTCCTGGCGCCCGGGCACGTCTGTTCGGTGACGGGCTGCGTACCCTATGAAGTCATCGCACGTTCGCATCACGTTCCCATCGTGGTGACGGGTTTTGAACCGGTGGACATCCTTCAGGGGATATACCATTGCGTAAAGCAGCTTGAAGAGGGCCGGGTGGAAGTGGAGAATCAGTACGCTCGTTCGGTGCGCTACTCAGGTAATCAACCGGCTCAGAAGCTCATGGCGGAGGTATTTCAGCCTGCTGCCAGGAAGTGGCGAGGCATTGGAGAGATTTCTCTTGGTAGCCTGACACTCAGGGAAGAGTACGCGGCTTTCAACGCAGAAAAACGCTTTGGCCCGGTTCGATATTCCGAAACCGATTCCGAGCTGTGCGTTGCAGGTCAGGTTCTGCAGGGCTTACTTAAGCCCGCGGACTGTCCTGCCTTCGGTCAGCAATGCACACCTGACCATCCTCTGGGCGCACCAATGGTTTCATCAGAAGGAGCCTGCGCTGCATATTACAAATATCAAAGCAACAGCAGAACATCAATTCACAAAGCAAAGTCATGATGAACCAGCCGCCCGAAAATTCAACCGTCTGTCCCCGTTCAGTGCGAGAATACTCCAAGATAGTACTCGCTCACGGTGGCGGTGGCGCTCTGACGCATGAGCTGATCGAAGGGATCTTCGCTCCGGCATTT
>JAHJDJ010000200.1 GCA_018812585.1 bacterium | reverse complement strand
GGATCGTTTGATCATGCTGTTAAACGGATCTAACACACTCGAAGAAGTCTTGCTGTTTCCCGATAGCGAGAATTAGGCAGGTTAGAAGTAATACCAGATGGTGGCGTATTCTTCGGCTGACATTGGTAATCTACTCCGGTTTTGAGTAAAAATGTATGGTTTTCTGCACGAGATAAGAGGTTAGACGAATAATATCGAAAATATATTTTGGTAAAACAAGTAGAGTGCCCTTATCTTCCTATCTTACGATTAGGGGATAATTAGAGTTGAAATGCCATCGAAATGGCAAAATAAACAGCATAAATAAAGGAGTCTTATGTTCGGAGAAGAGGTTCCCGCTCTCCAAAAACCCTCTTTCTGGATTGGGGTAGGTTTGGCAGTTTTCGGACTGTTGTTGTGGGTGTATCCGGAACTGTTGTCGGTCTTGGTAGGAGCGCTTTTTGTTGGTCTTGGGGGTGTGTTAATCGTCCGGGCTGTCTTTCAGCGGCGGCGCTTCGACATCTGGTAAGTCTATCCCTTTAGAAGCCGATCACCAGTTACAAGGGAATCTCTCAGGCGCTCAAATCGAACAGGGTCGCTTCATCCCATCTTCGCCAGAACATGAATCTCAAGGCTTCGTGGGTATTGACTGTGTTGTATATTAGCTCTTTGATCTGCAAATCGGATGCAGCAATCATTTCACGCAGTTCGGTTTCCCAGCGATCAAGTTGTATCTTATCATTCTTTTGAAAAGACGAAAGAATGTTGATTCTCGCCTGTAATCTTCCCTGACTCAAAGAGGTTTCTAAAACCAGAACCGGCTGCGATGGATTGTCCGACCAGCGCAGAAGTCGTTTAGCCGGGCTATCCAGAAACAAACCGCTGCTGGTATCCTCTGAGTCGTCTCCTAAAATCAATTCACCATACGCCTGTGGTTTTTCATTCAGCAGGTCAAACGCTTCTCGTCTTCTCTCATAGAATATATCGTTTTCCCGGGTTTGCCGTTCTGATTCAATCTGTAATTCGCCCTCATTCCCCAACAGCAGATCTTTGATAATTCTCTGCAATTGGGGCAATTGCTTCTGTTTGCGCAGGGTCCATTGCCGCAGCGTATAGCTCATTAAGGCAAACATTTCACCGCCGCCTTTAATGCCCCGCACCCAGGCAATCGCCATGCACCATATTGCGCTCGGTTTTAAGGTGGGGTGTTTTTCATATTTTCGATACCGATCCAACCGTTCTATGAATTCGATGATTTCCATTTTTTCCGGCGGAAAACCCAATCCGGTCAGGATGCGCTGGACTTCTGCTTCGCTGATATTTTCCGCCCAATTCTGATTTCGCTGTTCGGCATCCGGAATGATCTTCAGGAAAACTTTGGTGTCACCATACTCCACGCGTGCCGTTAAGCGTTGACCAACATGCAGCGGAAGATCGGTCTGAGCATTGAAGATGTGCCCGCCAGCTCCAACACGAAAAAACCCGGTTCCCAGCCGGGCGATTACACGTCCTCTTACTTTCTGACCGGGAACCAAACCCATACTTCCTGGTGAGGACCTGCCTCCCCGGTCAATGCCTCTTATTTTCATTCGACTTCTTCAAGCTCAAGCTTGCTGTCTTCGCGCTGCAGATTAAGAATTAACCGCACCTCATCCTGACCCAATTCTAATTTTTCAGCAATCTCCTGTATGGTGAAGCCTTGTTCACTTAACGCATAAACCTCAGTAGCCGTCTCCTCGGAGCTGCGGGTTTTTTCAGGAGCGCCTTCTTCAATCAGGTTTTCACCGCCCCAGGGAGCTCCCTCCTTCTCAGGTTCAGGGGATTCCAACTCTATTTCATCATTAAGCTCCTCTTCGAAGTTCTCTTCCAGCTCTAATTCTGGTTCCGGTTCAGGCGCTGGTTTGGGTTTTGCCTGCTTTTTGGGTTTCGGCGGCGGTGGCGCGATGGGTTCGGGCGCAGCAGGTTTTTCTTCTTCCTCAGGCGCATTCAGCGCCAACTGGAATTTCAGTAATTTGATTTTCTGGTAGAAATTGAAAGCTAAATAGCTTGATCCGGCAGTAAGGATAGACAACAGGATAATGACCAGCGTGCTCATGGAGAAACCTGCGTCTTCAGTCTCTGCTTGATGGATCGATTCTCCACCGGTGGCAGCAGGTCTTGCAGTAATTCGAGAAGGATTTTCAGCTTCACCGGCTAATCCTTGAATCTGCAACGCCATGAAGAGTCGTTCCCAGGCTGCGATTTCGTCTTCATCGCGTCCCTGCAAGCGATAGATGGCAGCCATCTCCGCCGTCGATTTTGCATAAAGCGATGGATCTTCCAGAGATTCTTGAAGATGTTCTAACGCCGCTTTATAATTTTGTTTACTCTTATATTCAAGAGCCTTCAGATAGTGACCATGAGGTGACAGGTTGTCAACCGGCTGCTTATTTGCAGGCGGCGTTGAGCCTGTATGAATCTGAGGTTGGTTTTGCTGCTGCTGTGGTTTCGTCTTTTGCTGATCGTGCTTATCAGCAGATTCTTGAGGTTGATAACTCCGTTGCTGGGGAGAAGTAGTGTTCTGTTGTTGATGTTGAGCTTGCTTAGGATCCGGCGCAGGACTAGGCACTGCTGCTGGTTCAGTATGTTGCGGGGCTGGCGCTTGATAAGCAGTTTTTAAGGCGGAGATATCCAGCACTAGACTGAAGGGATTGCGGGTTTCCCAAACCAGGGATTGCATGGGATTACTGAACACAAACTCCAGCTCTAACTTACCGCCCGCATTAGTGATGTGGACGTTTCTGATGAGTCTGTTCCGCAGCTTGTTCAGTTCTTTCTCGACTGCCGTCTCGATGTAGGTTCCCGGAACCGATAACCGCAGCGCCCGCCCACCATCGACTTCCTGAATGGTGTAGGGGACTGCCTGATCGAAATGCAGAGCTAAAATAGCGTAGTCATCCTGCGCTCGCTCGGCGCCGCTTATGGACATTAACCGCCCGCCAAAAGCGAGCCACGGAAACGTCAGAGCGAAAAGGATGATAAAGCCTCGTAACTTCAAGGCTCACCTCAAGAGTTAATCATTACTTTCAGTCGCTTCGTCATCACCCAGATCGACCATTTTAGTGCTGCCCAAATACGACACGGTCTTGAGTTCGTCGATACGTTCCAGCCGCTTGATCACGCGCTGGATACGCTGACAGTTCTCTTGAATCACTTTTAACCGCATGGTCAGTTTGGTGTCTTTGGAACTCTGCGCTTCCTTATCCAGAAGGTAGACATTTCCTAACACTGTGGTTAGCGGATTGTTGATTTCGTGATTCAAGGTGATGACTGTTTGAGTATAAGCCGCCAATCGTTCTGATTCCAGCAGTTTCTTCTGCAACCGGTTCAATTCCGATACGTTACGCAGGATAGCAAGAGCGCCGATACGTTGATTGTCAGAGCTCTTCAAAGGGACCAGGTTAACCGTATATTTTTGCTGATTTTTGCCGGCGCCTTCCATGGTAAGATCAAATACCTGACGGCTGCCGCGCTTCAGCGTACTCTGAATGCGGCGTTCTGCTTCTGGATTATGGAACAAAGCTTTAAAGTGTTTCTCGATTAACTCCTCTCTATTCAGTCCGAGCTCTTCAATGCTGGGATTGACATAAGAAATCTTGCCGAACTGATCCAGCGAAATGATAATGTCGCCGGCATTTTCCAGCAGGTTTGACAGGAAATCGCGCGTTTGCGCAATCTCGCGTGCTTGTAAGGCATTTTGAATCGCGACCGCCGCATGAGAAACTGCGAAGAAAAGCAGGCGCAAGTCATGTGACGAAAACCGATCCGGGTTTCTGGTGGTCACGGTCAGCGCGATACCCAATGGTTGGTCGGCGACGATCAACGGGGTCAGGATCAAATGCTTTGTTTTGTCTTCGGTCGCAGAGCCGAATGTCTCAGTCCAGGGAACGATAACTGGACGACGTTCACCAATCACCCAGTCGATAATTCCTTCATCATACTGACTTTTTGCGACCTGACTCATCTTTGACGGCAGCACACCTAACGGTTTCAGACCACCTTTTTCGCTGTCGATGAGATAGACGCCCATCGCTTCAAAATCGATCGATTTCTGTACCAGATTCACCAGCGCTGACACCACCTCCACAGGTTCCAATGTCGACCGGATCATCTCGTTCAGTTCCTGGAGACTTAAGAAATCGTCGAAAGCCGATCTGGCGCGGTCTTTGGCGACACTTAATTCTTCGACACGGTTTTCAAGGTCGTTGATGTGCGTCTTGAATTTGTGTACCCGCTCTTCAAATGAATGAATCAGCTTGGAGATGCGATGTTCGAATTCGACTTCAAGATCTCTTTGCATTCTGGGCGGTAGAGGTCTGGCAGCGTCAGCCTTTCGACTGGAATTTAATCCTGATGCACGTTGATTGATCTTGTCAGTTTTTGGTTGATCATCCATGAGAACTTACAAATAAACTGTGATCAAAGGCTGGATTCTTTAAAGGTGTCCAAAAAGCCCGAAGATTTCTCTAATTCTTCATTTATCTTTTCCGCATACATTGCAATATCCACTTTATCATTTTCATCGCAGTACAGTTTCAGGCTTTTGATCAATGCGGGAGACAATTCGAAATCTACACCATACTGAGAACCATGATCAAAGGTTTGTCTGACCATATAATCGCCGAACTGGATTGAGAGTGGTAATCTCTGTGCTTCCTCATTTCCACTGTCTATATGGTGATTTCGAGTTGCTTCAACCAGCCACTCCGGAAAATTCCATTCTTCCAGCAGCCAGGCTCCGGCTACTGGATGAGTTACCTTTAGAATCTTCTGTTCAGCTTGCAGGAGCGGTGTTCCGTTATTTTGAACTTCTTCAATTATCTGGATTCCTTCACTCGGAAAATATCGGGCGAAAAACAGTTTGCCGATATCATGAACCAACCCAGCAATGAATCCTTCACCGAGCTGGTGCGCGCCTGCCATCTTATAAATCAGCCGGCTGGCGATCGCGGTATAGAGAGAATGTCGCCAGAACTGTTCCATATTCAGAGGCAGTTCATCATCTGTATGGAAGAAGCAATCAGCAATGATGACTGACAGGCAGAGATCCCGCACCGTCTCAAATCCGAGGACGACGACGGCGAGATTGACGGTTCCGATACGACGTGGAAATCCGTAGTAAGCTGAATTCGCCAACTTCAACAGGCGAGTTGCCAGTGCCGGATCTGATGATATCAGCTCTGCTAATTCTGCCGCGGACGTATCTGGATCATCAACGGCATCCAACAGTTTGGATGCGATAATCGGTAATGCCGGTAGACCAGATATCTGGCTGGCCAGATACCTTATTTGTTCAACTTCTTCAAGAATAGTAGTTTCCACAATCACACCTTTATATCGATGGAACTCGGCCGCTCTTCGACTTCTTCCGTCTCATCGAAGTTTGGCTTACCGCGATGAACCGGAGTATCAATCTTTTTAGTTCGATTCTTGCTCTTTATCTTCTGGTCAGTTTTCTTATCTGACTTTAATACTTTTCGTTTTTGAGTTTCGTGTCTTTTCTGCACTTCGGAGGCTGCGAGCTGTTGGGCGTCTTGAGGTGTACGCAAGACCTGCTGAACAATGTCTTCAACAGCTTGTACCTTACTCAAATTGTCCTGCAATCCCATTATCTTCATGCGACCATCTCCTGATTTAATCTGGCGCGCAGTGAGTGGATTGCAGAGGAGTGTACCTGACAGATACGGGATTCAGAGAGTTCCAGAACCAGCCCGATCTCTTTCAGGGTTAACTCCTCGAAATAGTAAAGAATCAATACTCGCCGCATCTGTTCTGGAAGCTCATGGAGCCATTCGACTACCAGGGTCTTTATTTCGTCCTGTTCCACAAGCTGCAGAGGATCGGGAGCCTCTCTGTCCGGAATCACATCATGGAAGGAAGCTCTTGATTCAGCGCCATCGGGCCCGCCATCCAGCGATACGATCTGCATTGACCCTACTTCTTCGAGCAGTTCGCGGTAATCGTCGATATCCAATCCCATTTCATCTGCGACGTCCGAGTCCGTGGGGATACCGCCTTGCCGGGTCTGGCAAGATTCCATGGCTCTTTCCAGCGCTTTCGATTTAGTGCGCAGTGACCGCGGGAGCCAATCATACTCGCGCAGACCGTCCAGGATCGACCCGCGGATTCTGTTCGATGCGTAACTTTCAAAGCGGATGCCGCGCTCCGGGTCAAATCCTTCCACCGATTGGATTAATCCGCGTACCCCCGACCCCTCCAGATCAGCCAATTGGACGGCCTGGGGCAGAGTCTGCTTCATCCTTCCTGCTACTAATTTAACAAGAGGAAGGTAATGGAGCAATAATTTCTCACGAATAACCGTGTCGCGAGTCGCGGAATATTTTTCCCAGAGTTCGGTGGTTTTCATATTTTCAAGCAACCGGAGAATTCAATGTTTCGGAAGCGCTGATCAGCCACTCCGAATTCATGCACAACGCTAAGCGTTCGATTTTTCAGGTTGAGGCTTATTTTTTACGCCTTTGTTTTGTGCGCTTGCAGGTTTAGCGGTATTAAGTTGAGCAGCGGTTTTTTCCTGCTGTTCTTTCTGCAACCGCTCTTCTTCTTCGACCTCACGCTGTATTTTTTCCAGAAGCTCGCGCTCCGCGCTGGCTTGCGATGCCGCGAGGTATTTTTCCAGTACGACACGGTACGCCAGCAGGATCAGCGAAAATGACAGATACACAAGCACCGAACGGAAAAGGGCAGTGGAGAGATCGACCTCCATCCAAAGGGCGATCGCTAAGGTCGTTAATGCAGCCAGGGCGCTAAGTGAGGGGCCTTTTTGTTTCGGTTTTGCCATGAGATACTCCTAGCTGAAAAGCTTTCTAAACAGTGATCCACCGGTCTGTTGCGGTGCCGGCAGTTTTAATAGCCGTCGCGCGATCATGTTGAGATTCATCGCAGCCGGACAGCGGGGGTATAAAAGGACAAACGGTTGTTGCTGTGCTACAGATTTGATCAGGTAATTGTCGCGCGGTAAAAATCCCAGCGAATCAATCTGCAGTGAAAGGTAGTTTTCCACAACCAACTGGATCTTCTTGAATACGCCGCTTGCTTCATCCGCGTTCTTAACCATATTAACGAGCAGATAAAACTTTATTGCTGGATTTCTTGCCGAGATGACCTTTATGGCAGCGTACGCGTCGGTGATTGCGGTCGGTTCTGGTGTGGTAACGACGACGACTTCATCAGCGCCTGCGGCGCAGTCAACCACTCCTTCAGCGATACCCGCGCCGGTATCCAGGATAATGAAATCGAATTCTGTTTCCAGTTCGATCATTCCCTGATCGATTCGTTCCTGAATAATATGGTCCAATCCCACCATTTCGGTGACGCCTGATCCCGCCGGTAAGATCTGCACACCTTCATGACCTTTGATCAATACGTCCTTTACGAACTTATCACCCAGTATGACGTCGGTGAGGGTAAACTTGGGGTGAATGCCCATCAAAATATCGATGTTCGCGAGGTTAGTATCTGCGTCGATCAGAAGGGTTCGCTGATCTAATTGCTGCAAACAGATGCCAAGATTCAAGCTGAAGTTAGACTTACCGACGCCGCCTTTGCCCGACGTAACTGCCAGGCGTCGGACGGGGCGCAGCATTTTGTCCGCTCGATTCTTGAATTTTGTCAGGTCTCTTAAGCTTGCCGCTTGATCATTAATCATGTGAAAGTTCAGGTGTCCAGAAATATTCTGGCGCCTTCAACAGACGCCGCCTAAGCAACGGATAACTGTTTTGAGACTGTTTGGGTCACCAGTTCGGTGAAATATGCTTTCTCAGATGCCAGTCTGACTAACTGCAACTGATTCGGAACCACGATGTCATCGGGAACATTCTGGCCGCAGGTGAGCATGGCGATCGGCTTCTTTTGATGGAAGCAGACATTCAACAACGAACCGTAATTGGTCGTCTCGTCCAATTTGGTGAAGATTAATTTTCGCGGGCCGATGGGCTGATACTTCATGATAACGTCAAGTTGGTCTTCAACTCGGGTTGAAATGGAAAGTACCAGCGCTATTTCGTCCGGTTTGGCGAATTCCATAAATGCAGCCAGATCGCGGATCTGATCCGGGTGATTCTGACTTCGTCCTGCAGTATCGATCAAGACCACGTCACGGTCGCTGAAGCGATTGATGGCGCGCCGAATGTCACCTGGCCGATAAATCGCCTCCATAGGGATGCTGGCAATGGAAGCAAACGTTTTCAGTTGCTCCACGGCTGCGATACGGTAGGTATCGGCTGATACCAGCGCCACCTTCTTCCGTCCGAAAATTGCCGGGTGCGTTGCCATCTTGGCAATCGTCGTGGTTTTCCCAACCCCTGTGGGGCCCACCAGAGCGATTACCCAGGGCTTTGAACCTTGAATCGTCAGGGGCGCAGCCTTGACGAATTTACCGATCCGCTCCCGCATCGCTCGAATCAGGACTTTGCGGTCCCCGATTGCTTCGCCGGGTAGTTGGAAGGCGATGTCCTGCAAAATCGTGTTGACGATGGTTTGGTCCACACCGTTATCCAGCAGGGAGAGGTACATTTTTTCTAATGGCTTCGGCAAGCTGGGAACTCGATCCTGCTTGATATGATCAGCCATTTGCAGTACCGTGTCCTTCAACCCCTTGATCTCATCTGTGAGCAGGGCATACTCATCGGAACTCAGGTATTGCCTGGCAGGATCATCTTTGGCTGTGTCAGCCAGCTTGCTCCAATCCCGTTTCTGGGCTCGCAAGGGAAGATTACGGTCAGGTGTTGAGGCGGTCACTTCGATTTGATCACTCAACAGGAAACTGATAGGACCTCCACGCGAAACCTTACGGGAATCCAAAATGATGGCGTCGTTGCCCAACTCTTTCTTGACCTGCAATAAGCAGTCATTCATGTTGGTACCGACAAACTTCTTGATTTTCATACTACCGCTAAGCTGGGATTGGTTGTATGTCTGAGGTTGTAAATTCACTGGAGTCTCCGATTCCGAATATTACGAAATCTAACTATACCATCTTAAGCTGCGTGTGCTTCTGCCGGTGTTTTATCCAATTTCAACATCCCCACAGACTCTACTTCGACATTTACCAGCAGTTCTCCATAAGAAATCACTGCCAACTGCGACAATACAGGTTCAACCAGTCTGCGCATAACGCCTCGAACCGTGGGGGCACAGATAAGAATCGGCTGTCGTCCCTGGGATTGCATATCCTGAACATGATGGTTGAGCTGTATGTAAATCTGGTTCAGAATATTCGGCGGCAATGCCAACGCGGCAGATCGTGATCCCTGTTGTCGGTGGGCTTCGTCACTGATTATGTTTTCCAATTGCGGATCGATGGTCAGGGCATAAATTTTACCATCGGGATCTTGATATTTATGAGTAATGGTTGGCGATAATGAATAACGGACATACTCGCTCAGAATATCGGTATCTTTCGTCAGGCTGGAATAATCCGCCAGAGTCTCCAGGATGGTGCCGAGATCTCTAATCGGTATGCCCTCTTTTAACAGCTTCTGCAGAATTTTATGGACGCCGCCATAGGTCATCAGGTTGGGAATCAACTCTTCGACGACGGTGGCATTCTGCTTCTTAAAGTTTTCGACCAGCTTCTTGGTCTCTTCGCGGCTGATAATCTTATGCGCATTCTGCTTCAATACTTCAACTAAATGAGTGGCCAGCACAGCCGCCGGTTCGACAACGGTGTAGCCCATATTTTCGGCGCGGTTTTTCTGTGCGTTGGGAACCCAGATTGCGGGAAGACCGTAGGTTGGCTCTTTCGTTTCGATGCCGTTGATCTTACCTTTGGCAGTGCCCGGATCGAGAGCCAGATAATGTCCCATATGAAGATCACCGGCAGCGATTTCGTTGCCTCTGATTTTAAGGGAATACTGCTGCGGTTTCAGTTGAATGTTATCACGGATGCGGATAGGTGGAATTACGATTCCCAGAGCAATCGCCTGCTGTTTGCGAATTAAGGTGATGCGGTTCAACAAATCGCCATCCTGATCGCTGTCCACCAGCGGAATTAAGCCGTAACCAATCTCCAGTTCAAGGGGATCCACGGTAAGATAATCTTCGATTCGTTCCGGTTCCTTGGCGGTCTTCGCCTGAGCCGTCTCATCCATTTCTTCCTTCTTCTGGGTTTTCTCGGCTGCATTAAGCTGATAGCCCAGGAATCCTGTGACTCCTGCCAGAACCAGGAATGGAATGGTCGGCAAGCCTGGTACGATAGCAAATACAAGCAGCACACCCGAAGCAATAAACAGCGGTCTGGGCTGCTGCAACAACTGACCGGTGATGTCAGTACCAAGGTTCGACTCAGAAGCGGCTCGACTAACGATGATACCTGCAGAAGTGGATATAATCAGAGCGGGAATCTGTGCTACCAACCCGTCGCCGACGGTCAGCAATGTATACGTTGAAAGCGCTTCCGCTGCACTCATCTTCAACTGAAGGATGCCGATGATCAATCCACCCACGATATTGATTGCGGTGATCAACAAGCCCGCCATAGCGTCGCCTCGCACGAACTTTGAAGCGCCGTCCATGGCTCCATAAAAATCGGCTTCCCGCGTAATTTCTTCGCGTCGGATCTGCGCCTCTTCTTCTTCGATCATGCCGTTATTCAGATCGGCGTCAATCGCCATCTGCTTTCCGGGCATAGCGTCCAAGGTGAAGCGCGCGGCAACTTCTGCGATACGGCCGGAACCTTTAGTGATTACTATAAAGTTTATCAGAACCAGGATAAGGAAAATGACCAGACCGACCACATAATTCCCAGCCACGACATAATTGCCGAACGCCTGGATAATCGTGCCGGCGTAAGCTTCACCTAAAATCATGCGGGTAGACGCCACGTTCAGCGAGAGGCGAAATAAGGTCACGATCAGAAGAAGTCCGGGAAAAACCGAAAAAGAGAGGGCGTCATCGGTATACATGGCAACCATGATGATGATGACGGCGAGGGTGATATTTAATGCCAGCAGCAAGTCCAACAAAAACGAAGGTATAGGAATGATCATGACGAACAGAATTCCTATTACCGCGACGGCTAAGAAGACGTCGCTGCGATCTGCTGCTCGTTTGGCGAAAGGATTTGGTATTGCTCTTGGCATAATTACAGAGTTTGGACTACTTAAGTAATAATACCATAAGCAACTATTGTGCCCAATTATTTAATTGTAATTGTGCTGAGATTCGTTTCGCAGTCGGTAAACATAGGCTAGAATTTCCGCAACAGCCTGGTATAAATTGCCTGGAATCTGTTGACCGACGTCTGCGGACTTGTAGAGGGCTCGAGCCAGAGGCGGCTCTTCCATGATGGGGATGTCATGTTCAGCGGCAATTTCGCGGATGCGCATCGCAATCAGACGCTTGCCTTTGGCGACGACTTGCGGCGCTGTCATGGTCTCGGAATCGTACTTCAACGCGACAGCCACATGAGTGGGATTGGTGATGACAACGTCTGCGATATGGACGTTTTTCATCATACGCTGCAGGGCAGTTTTAAACTGAATCTGCTTGATTTTCGCCTTAACTTTGGGATCACCGTCCGATTGTCGGGCTTCGTCTTTGACCTCCTGCTTGGTCATCTTCAACTTTTCGTGGTGTTCCCAGCGAGTGTATTTTAAATCCAGCAGGGAGACCATCAACAGAGCGATGATGGTATAAAATCCGATCTTCATTGTGCCCTGGCAAATCCACAAGAAGATAGCCCAGGGAGACTGATCCATCAGGGGTATCATATCATCGGTGAGACCGGATATCACCAGGTATCCTACCCAGCCGATTACAGTGACTTTGACCAGATTTTTGACTAACTGGACCAGCGAATTCTTGGAAAACATTTTCTTGAGTCCCGATATGGGATTCAATTTATCAAATTTTGGCTTGATCGCTTTAAATGTAAAAAGGAAGCCGAACTGGAGAATATTGGCCACTATACCGATCACCGCAATCGGTAACATGACAGGCAGGAGGATCGTCAAGAGGACTTTGGAGCCGCTGAAGAGATAGCCGCGCAGGGTGCCTGTCGTGATTTCAATCTGCCCTATCTGACTGAAGAGGAAGCGATCAACTGTCAGCATCTGAGTGAGCATGAAGCCGCCAAAGACTGTCAAAGCTACCATACCGGTCAGCAGGACAAGTGTGGAATTAATCTCCATGGATTTGGCAACATTGCCATCCTTGCGCGATTCCGACTTGCGCTTCGCGGTTGGTTCTTCTGTTTTCTCCTGGAAGGATTCTTTCGATTCAGCCATTCGTTAATCCAGCTTACGGACTCAAGAGTGCTATGAAACCAGCCCAATCATCTTCAAAGCTCTTCCACAGCAGTTGAAAAACATAGACAAAAAGCGGCCAGGAGAGCGCCATCGTCAGCAATCCCAAACCGATTTTCAGTGGTATACCGACCAGAAAAACGTTCATCTGCGGTACCGTGCGGGCAATAATACCCAAAGCCACTTCAGATAAAAACAGCGCAGCCATCACCGGAGCGGCAATCTTCACCGCTGAGACATAAATATTGCCACATAAATCCACAAACACGTTGACCATATTGGAATCAAACTGCATCCCGCCCAAAGGCACCGTTTCAAACGTCTGCAATATTCCCGACAGCAGGAAGTGGTGTCCGTTAAATATCAGAAAGATCAGCATCGCGAAGGTAAACTGGAGCTGCGCGATAATGGAAACCTGCTCTTCAGTCGAAGGATCGACGATATTAGCGATGGCAAAGCCGATCTGCATGCCTAAAAATTGTCCGCAAAGTTGTACTCCATAAAAAATAAAGTGCGCCACCATGCCCATAATGATACCGATTAAAATCTCCGGCAGCAGTATGGCGATCAACCCCCAAACGCCCGACAAAGTGCCCATCCATCCAACCGGCGGCGTCACCAGGGGAAACGTGATAAAGGCAATGAAACCTGCAAGACCGATACGAACCGGCATGGGGATCGCGCCGAAGCTGAACACCGGCATCACCGCCAGCGCCGAGATGATACGGACGAAGATCAACACCCAGACCAGCGCCTGATCTAATATCGGATCGATGATCATGATCTTGGAGGATTATGAAGGACGCTTTCCTGCGCAACTTCGCGAGGACCGGCAATCGGCAGTCTGACTGTGAAAGTCGTCCCTTCGCCTGGGGTACTTTCACCCTGGATTGTTCCCTGATGATTTTCCACGATACGATAACTGATGGAAAGCCCTAAACCGACTCCCTGCCCCACCTCCTTGGTGGTGAAAAAGGGTTCGTAGATACGATTCAGATTGCTCTCACTGATGCCGACACCCGTATCTGAAATGGTGATACAAACAAAGTCACCGTCTACGTGCGTCTTTACAGAAATTTTACCTTTTTCAGAAATGGCCTGTGCTGCATTTACTAAGAGGTTCATCAACACCTGATTGATCTGTTGGCGGTAGCAGTTCACTCTGGGTATATCCCCATATTCGACGTCGACCTCGGCCTTGTTTTTCAGTTCACTCCAGACGATGTTCAAGGTCGATTTCAGGCCGCTGTTTAGATCATAAGGCGCCAGATTCCCACTGTCCTGATAAGAAAATTCCTTCAAATCCTGGACAATAGACTTTACCCTTTCAGCGCCTTCAAGAGATTCGGCTATTACAGAATTAATATCACTCAGAATGAAGTCAATTTTATTTGTCTGTTTTAGCTGCTTTAAATCCTTTGAGCTGCGCTGCTGGTTTTCCGTAAGGGTTTGATCGACGCTTTCGATGAATCCCTGCAGGTTCTGTAAATATTTCTTCAGAGTAGTCAGATTAGATTTAACAAATCCGATCGGATTATTGATTTCATGTGCGATACCAGCCGATAACTGCCCCAGAGACGCCATTTTTTCAGCATGTAGAAGCTGCATCTGAGTATCTTTCAAACGATCCAGCGCCTCTGCCAGTGCCTCATTCTGCCCTTGCAGTTCACCGGTGCGGTCATCCACCATCTTTTCAAGGTTCTGAGTGTATTGATGCAGTTTATCCTGCAGGACTAACTGCTCTGTAATATCTTTCCCAATCCAGATATACCCTACAGTTTGATTCTCTTCGTTGAATATGGGAGAAACTGTCAGCGAGATGGAAATCTCTTCATCCCTGCTGTTTAGAACAGTGTGATGTTGATCGGTGATGCCCTGCTTTTGAAGGGATCTGATATCTATCGGTTTATCGTTGTCGTTCAATCCCGGAATAAAAAGAATCGATTTCTTCTTCTCGACATGTTCACGTTGGTAACCGAACAGTTGTTCTGCGCCCTGGTTGAAGAGTGTAACCGTGCCTTCACGATCTGTGGCGATGATAAAGTATTCCGTTGAACTCTCAAGGACAGAATGAAGAAACTTCTGAGTCTTCACTAATTCTACAGAACGCTCCTCCACCAGGCTTTCAAGATCAATCTGGTATTGCATGTTCTGCAAAGTGAGTTTTTTCTTTTCAATAGCTTTGGAAACGGAAATATACAATTCATCAAGATTGGGCGGTTTTTTAATATAATCGTGCGCGCCTTTCTGCAGCGCTTCGATCGCGCTTTCACTGGAACCGAAACCAGTCAGAACGATTACTTCGCAATTCGGGTCCTTCTGTTTGATCTTTTCGAGCAGTTCTGTCCCGCTTAATTTGGGCATGCGTAGGTCAGTAATCACGACGTCGAATTCGCCCTCTTCTTCGAAAATGCGAATCGCGTCGAGGCTGTCCGTGGCGGTTCTCGTCGAATAACCTTTGAATTTCAGCGCTTCAGATAAAACGCCGACGATAGTAGGGTCATCGTCGACGATCAGGATCAGGTTACTGAGAATGGCGGAAGCGACAGGAATGTTGTCTGTGGACGCGGAATCAATCATAGGAGGCTAAATATTAGTGTTATGCAGTCAACGGACTGTGCTTGCTAAGGTGAACATTTCACCTGTGAAACCGAGAATCACATTCATAATCCAGGGGAGAACCAGGATAGTGATCCCGACGACTCCCAATATTTTCGGGATAAACGTCAGAGTCATTTCCTGAATTTGCGTGACTGACTGTAGAATCGAGACGCCGATACCGATGACTAATCCGGTAATCAGCATGGGAGCCGCGACAATTAACGCTGTCCAGACGGCATTTTTACAGATTTCTATTGCTAATTGCTGTGTCATGGTATTCCTACGAAGCTTTCAACCACAGATTGGATCATCAAGTACCAGCCATCCGCCAGGACGAAGAGCAGCAGTTTAAACGGCATACTGACCATCACGGGCGGCAGCATCATCATACCCATAGACATTAAAACTGAGGCAATAACCATATCGATGATCAAGAATGGGAGATAGAGCAAAAAGCCTATCTGGAAACCGATGCGAAGTTCACTCAGGATAAAACCGGGAATAACAACTTTCAGCGGTAATTCTGCAGACGTTTGCGGTTTTTGAATATCAGCATATTTTACGAATAATGCCAGATCTTTTTCGCGAGTTTGTGCCAGCATGAACTGTTTCAAAGCATCTCCTGCAACCTGCAGAGACTCAATTGCGCTGATCTCTTCATTTTGCAGTGGGATCCAGGCTTCCTGGTAGATGTAATCAATCGTGGGACTCATGATGAAGAACGTCAGGAAAAGCGCCAAGGCAACCACGACCTGGTTAGGGGGCACCTGTTGAGTGGCCATTGCCTGGCGAAGGAAATGCAGCACGATGACGATTCTCGTGAAACAGGTCATCATTACCATAATCGAGGGAGCCAGCGCCAGTACCGTCAACATCAGAAGAATCTGCACAGCCACGGTGAGGTCTTGAGGGCCCGATGCCTGATCAATGCCTATTGTAATCTTAGGAATGACGGTTTGCGCCATAGAGGGGAGGGCTACCAGTAGAAGTGTAGCAATGCCCAGTGAGAGCTTTGTAAACCAGCGCGCTTTCCGCTTTCCAGTTCTATTCGAGACTTTTTGTTCTGAACTATGATTCATTGAAACGAAGATTTGCTGAATTGATATTCGGGTGAGATGGATTTATTCTACTGGTTCCGGTTGCTGTTCGATCGCTTTCGGGGCATTCATATCGATGATCTCTTCACCGCTCCGTTTGAACAGGGCTTTTCCGGTTTCGGTTTCAACACAGATACTGACGTTTCCCATGATGATAACAGTTCCTGGATACACTTTGCTGCTGACCTGAATATCTCCTTTGCAGCCACCGTCTTCTGCCCAGATCTTCATGTCCTCTTCCAGTTTCTCGACTTTCTGGCTGAGATCCTGCGCGAGATCCTGATATCTCTGGATTCTTTCGACCGTTTTGGGCTCGCTTATTTTGGACTGCATGTTCTCGCGCTTCAACTTAGAAACAAAACTGGTGATTTCTGTGATCTTGGTCTTAACATCCTGAATTTCATTTTCTTTATGCTGGAGTTCTTCAGCATATTGTACGGCATCGCCGGTGATTTCGACAATGGTTTTCGTATTCTGTTGATTCCCTAAGTTCTTTGCCAGAATACCATCCCGCGCACTTAAGCGTCCGCCAATAACCGTTCCCGAACCGGTGTTGACTTCGATCAGTCCGCCGGCAGTGATAGTGGCCTGCACGCAGTGATTACCGATATGTACGCAACCCTCCGCCTCAACCTGCTGATTGTCGATAAACTTGACAAAGACGTCATGCCGGGATGTGATCTTCCCCTTTCCAGATCCAATGAAACCACCAATTACCAGCACATCTCCTTCTGCTTCGATGATCGCATCGGAAACCACTCCGCGAATCTCGACCTTACCCTCAGCTTTAACCGAAAATCCGGACCCAACATCACCAGTGATAATGACGTCTCCAGGATAATTTATATTCCCAGTGGCAAAATTGACTCCTTTATTCAATATCAGTATATTTTCGACGTTGACTATGCCCCCTTCAAGAGTAACACTACCAATTATTGATGCGCGCAACTCCGTATCGCCATCATTAGCAAAATAGGTATTTGTTCCAGCGCTGATGAATTCATCTTCACCGTCGTCAGC
>JAHJDJ010000199.1 GCA_018812585.1 bacterium | reverse complement strand
TTTACTTCAACAACAACATTTTTCCCACGTCCTGATAGCGGCCGCCGCGTTCCAAGCCGGTCGCTGTTACCCGGTAGAAATAGACACCGGAAGCCAGATTCGAAGCATTGAAATGCACAATCGGCCAGCCTGCGTTTTGAACTCCGGCATTATGCGTCCAGACCAGTCTGCCGCAAACGTCATACAGATCGATCACGACTCTCGATCTCTGTGGTAACTCCAGAGGAATCACGGTCGTCGAATTGAACGGATTGGGGTAGTTCTGCTTCAGGCTGAATGTTTTCGGCAAGTAAGTGGCGTCTGAAGTGCCATCCATGAAACTGCGGTAGGCGTACAGCCCCATCCCGAATCCGGCATACTGCGGTGCTACCCGGTCGTCCTCTTCCTTGGATGCGGTCATGGGAGGAGGTACGAATTCTATCTCTGCGTTCTCAGACTGATCATACCAGATGAAGGTCATTTCATTACCGTCGATATAACCATCAACTTCGGTCGGCGTCGCCTTGTCATCCTCCCAGCAGGTGACCAGCATAGGGAACTCGCCATCGAAACAATCAGCACCGACACAACGGTCACCGTCAAACACGGCTATCTCGTCGCCTGCTTCCATGGGACATTCGTTCAGATCGACGGTGTCGATATAAACCGGATACGACCAGTGAGTGTACTTGTTGAAACTGAAGTGGCTTCCAGATGAAATCGTTGCCTGGTTCCCCTTGGGATCGGGTGTGACATTATCGTTCTGCCACTGAGGCCAGTTATCCCATCCGTCGAAGGTGTACGTTCCGCTATGACCAAAGCCCAGAAAATACCCCTTGCCCGGCTCCAATACGCCAATTTCGTCGATTGGGGCTCGGTTATGCAGGTGTGGCTGCGGATCCGGAATGTAAGCCCGCCCCTGATCATCTTTGATGACTTTCAGTTCTAACAGACCGTAAGGTGAATTTTCGCTCCAGATCAGTTTGTGAAATGGTCCCTCAAATGAGAAGTGTGCCGGGTCTCCATCATCAGTGAGCTGATCAGGGGGAAGCTCGTTCGGGACACTTGACAGCTTGGTGTAACCCGGCGCAGCATACCCCATGAAGAACCAGTGATTTGCATAGGGTGAGCTGGTCGGTTGGTCGGGCTGGTCATCCCAGGCAGGACTTGTGGTTAATTCGATATCGTGAGAAGAAGGCCAAACTTCCGGTTTATTTTGATATTCCCAAGTGTAGTAACCGTTCATGTTGAAATAGAAAGCCCAATCGACATACCACCATACATCACCGATATCATCGTATGCTGGCCAGGAATGTTCGCTGTTGTCGTAGTAAAATACTTCACCACCCGGATTATCTGATATCCATCCAGTTTCGGGTATCATATTCCTTATCTGTTCAGAAATTCCTGCCGTACCACTCGGCCAGATATGCCAGCTCACCAGATTCCAGCCTTCGTGCAGTTGGATGGTTTGGGTGTAATCTGTCTGAGGCTGGGGATCATCCGGTTCATGGAGCATCAGTGTGTGTGGTCTCATCTCGCCGGGGGCGAAGGGGATCTCATCAGGCAGGAGGTCGAGCAGAGGCGGCTGCGCCAGGCATAACACCGGCAGCAATAGAAAGCAGACCAATAAGCGCATGGTGTCACTCATCAATAACATCATACCTATAATATACTCACAGACTGCGCTAATGTCAAGAGATAATTTCGTGATGGGTGAGATTCTTTAGGTAAGTCTCATCCTACCGGAGGTTCCGCCGTAAACGTCCCTTCGGGACAAACCTCCGGGAGGTTAAAATCTAACAAAACAGGGTCATTGCGAACGAAATACCGACGAAGTCGGGATGTAGTGCGGCAATCTCGTGGAACGTTAGCGATCTTTTGAGGCTCGCGCTGGGGCGCGAAGATCACTACGTCGTTCCCCGATGTTATCGTCGAACTTCCTCGTGATGACCTGTTTTATCGGCTTTGTGTAATATACCACCAGATTCCCATAATGTCAAGAGATAATTTGGTCAGGGGGATGATTTTTTCAATCCTGACAGGGATTGTCTGCCCGGCTAATGCCGGGTCATTCCTTCGAACGAAGGAATCCAGCGAAGTCAAGAGTACGTCCAATGTAGTGGTAAACTACCACGCCAGCTTTTTTCTATCAGTGGAATTCAGCGTATCTCAGCGGGAATCAGTGGTTCAGAAAATTATCAGTCGCTAACCATACTGTACCATAAACCCAAATTTATTCTTGCATTCCTGAGACTAATAATGTATATTACATACATATGTTCCATCATCATCACAAAAACGAGGTATATATGCAAAAATACAACTCAACAATTACCCCTCACTCTCAGTTTCTTGACAATGACAAATCTGTCATCTTCGGCAAATCTGTCCGCCACAGTTTGACCCATAAAAACAACAACTTAACCCCTGAAAACGACAAATATGGCGTAATTTCAAATTTTGTGCGTGGCGACACCGCTTTCTGTCGCATTCGTGCGGGGAACGTAAATAGC
>JAHJDJ010000198.1 GCA_018812585.1 bacterium | reverse complement strand
TATTCCATTGAACACTGGAATAACAGCGTAAACTCTGATCGCCACTATGCGATTCCTTCCAATTGGTAAATCTTCTCGGCGATACCCATGGAAACTGCAACTACAGGCACCCATGAGATGGAGATAAACGGCGATGGCCCGATGTTCAGGAACATTAGCCCCATGATAAAAACGATAATGCCCAAAAGCACCGCCTGGTAGAGCGAGCTCTTTACCCGCTTCCAGCGCGGGATGGATCGGAAGAGGAAAAAGAGAGGCATCGCCAGAAATACAATGGTGCCAGGAATTCCCATCTTTAATTGTGTCGCCAGGTAACCGCTATGCACCATCGTGCCGCCCACATCCCTTTCGTAGGAAGTATTCCCAAAGAGGTTTTGACGATAGACTGTACCTAAGCCAATACCCAGTAACGGATGCTCCTTAATCTTTTTCCACGCCATCAAGGATTCCATGTAACGCATGTAAAGCGTGTCGTTACGGAAGTTTTTGTGGGCATCAAGAATGGAAATTGAACGCTCGAAGACAGCTTCTTTTAAAATTCTTGGATTGAGGACTTTCGCTTGCAGCAATATCACGCCGCCGATCAGTGCGCAAGCAACGATCAAAGCCAAACGGGGATACATATTGATGCGGCGACGAAGCACAAACAGCATAGTTGCAACAGAAAGCATCACCGTAACCCAATGCGACCGAGTGAACGTAAAGATCAGCCCACAGACCAAAACAGCTATTATCGGCAGCAACAGCGACCGGCCGCGTTCAGCGCGCTTCTGCATGATGTACAGCGCCACCATACAGTTTAGTCCTAAGATAATCAGACTTGACCCTGGGATCAGAACGCGTGTCATGTCTTCAAATTTCTGACCGGCAGTATTCAATACTTCGACTCGCCCCCCCAAAATTTCATTTTCGTAGCCTAAAACCGTCTGCACAATCAACAGAATCGCAATGATGCCGGTTAAAACCCCCATTCCCAGCAGGAGAGATTTCAACTGCTTATGGGAGCGCACGTAATAGATCACCAGGAAGAAAAGCGAATAATAGGAAATCGTCCGCAGCTCAATTCCAGCGCGAGTCGTGGTAACATGGAAACCGATGATGGCATAGATAAAGGAAAAGACTCCCACCATAATAACAGCCAAGACGAAGTACCCCATCGGCTTGGGTATAACGGTGACTTTGACGGTGACTCGCTTCAGCAATCGTGCCATGAGCAGGGTCAAAATCAACGCCTCGCTGTAGTAAAGGTCTCCAATAGCGATGGGAATAATGGGAAATTCGAACAGATTGAAGATCGTTGAATTGACAATCAGCAGCAGTAGAATGTAGGTTTCCAGCCGGCCGCTAAGAAATATGAAAGCAGAGATTCCTAAGAACGCAATAATAAACGGCGCTTGCAGGTTCTCCAGGTAATTCCGAAAAATGAATGTCAGTGTAAAAAAAACTATCGCAAAGACAATCGAAATGGCGAAGACCTGATTGGTCCGAGGTGGTTCCGTGACCAGGGATTCGCCCGCCTGGTAGTTCTGATGCATGTTTCCAAAGGTAGTTCGCTGCATTATAATCTATTCCGTTTAGCGCTGCAAAGCCTGTGTATTCCAGGCCATGTTGAAATCATTGATCCGCTTTGAATTGGCGAAAATCGTCCGCCAGGTATCGGCTTCGACAGGGTGTGAATAATACTCCTGCCGGAAAATCTCATTCAGGACCAGCATGGGAGTAAAAAGAAATCCTTCAGCCATATATTGCTGCAGTTTCGATTCATCGACCGGCAGTTTAAAGCTGGCAACGATGAAATCCGGTTCGATTTCGCCAAGTGAATAGTTAAAATCAAACTTGTTGTGTCCCGGCAGCAGGCTGTTTTCTTTGGCAGACTGATGGGCTATGTGCTTGTCTGACTTACCCAGCAGGTCTATGGCATAGCGCTCACTGAAATAAAACACCGACCCAGCCCAGAAATCCGCGACTTTGGTGCCCTCCGGGGTATTCTTGTTCAATAGCAGACCGATTTCCACATTCCCCTTATCTGCATCGCGGGAAAATAACGTGCCGGAATATCCTGGAATGATCAGTGGTACGAACAACAAGACCGCGGCGAGCATTATCCATTGCACCTTCGTCTGTTTCAAAACCATAAATATCGTCATAAAAGCCATGATCGTGAGCAGAGGCAGTATTGGTACGAAGAATCGGTAATGCGTGAAAACGTCACCGCCTACCAGCGCGATATACGTTCCGTACAGAAAGATCAGCCCGAACATACCATACCACATCCGCTTCTGAGCTCTAAACATACCCCAGAGCGCCAGAACAATCAGAGGCAGGAACGTCTTGACAAAACCGAATAAGTAAGCCGTCCCCGCGATGTACTTGCCGTGCCAGTTCAGCGCTTTGAGATAGGCTGTATTTGGCAGAAGGTCTCCATAATAGAAATATCTGAACGCAACATGCGCCGCCGGGATCACTAACGCAAAGGCAAACAACTTGATAACTGCGATTTTCTGTTTACTCAG
>JAHJDJ010000197.1 GCA_018812585.1 bacterium | reverse complement strand
TCCTCCGCCGGACATACCTCCACCAAAACCGCCGAAACCACCTCCGAAACCGCCGCCGAAACCTCCGCTGCTGCCAAAACCGCGGCCATGACCCATGCCGCCGAGGAATATCAGGGGTAACCACATCCCCATGCCGCGGCGTCGACCGAAGATCAACATCATCAGGATGATGAGAATGGGGATGAGCCCGCCAATGCTACGCGAAGACCGGTTGCGCGGAGCCATCTTCGTGCCGGCTGGAATGCCGGTTAAGGTAACACCCGCATCGTAGGCTATGATTGAAGCGATGGCGGCCAACCCATTGAAATAGGCCTCTGAACGCTGGTCTTGCCGCAGATAAGGTAGCACATACTGATCGCGAATTTCACCGACGCGGCCATCCGGCAGGATACCCTCCAAACCATAGCCGACTTCGATCCTCATCTGGCGGTCTTCGATGGCGTCCAGAAACAGAATACCGTTGTCGCGTCCTTTTGATCCGATGCCCCAGGTTTCAAAGAGGCGGGTAGCAGTATCGTTGATGTCCCCGCCTTCCAGCGAAGGGATGGTAACCAGGACGATTTCTGCGCCGGTTTTCTGCTTCAGCTCATTGGCAAGCGCATCGATGCGCTGGATAGTCGCCGCATCAATAACGTTGGCGAAATCATTGACGTAGCCGCGCGGAGCAGGAAAGCTGGGCTGCCCTGAAACCTGCACGGCGCTAATCAATAACAGTATTGTAGCGGCTATTGCTTTTCGCATCACGTTCCTGAGACAGTTATATTATCGATGCGCAGTGTTGGCGCTGAGCGTGAACTGCGGAATTCCAGATCGTTGCCGATCATACTGACATTTTTCAGCATATCCAGCAGATTACCTGCGATCGTGGCTTCTTCAACTGGATAGGCCAATTCGCCGTTTTCAATCCAGTAGCCGGCCGCTCCGCGGGAAAGGTCACCGGTGACCATGTTGACGCCAAAACCCATGGTTCGAGTCAGGTAGAGACCATTATCCACCGACTTGATGATCTCATCCGGGGAAACGTCACCGGGTTTGATATAGAGATTCCAGGCGCCGACGGATGGCGTTGAACTGTAACCGCGCCGCGCGTTGCCGGTCGGCTTGGTGCCCGCTTTATGAGCCGAATAGGCTGTGTAGAAGTAATTTTTTAGGACACCTTTGTCGATGACAGTACGAGTGGTGGTGGGGACGCCTTCATCATCAATCGGCTGAGATCCGTTGCCGCGTTTCATCAGGGCGTCATCGATCATGGTGAAATTCTCATTGCCAATCTGGGTATCCAATTTATCCACCAGAAAGCTGGATTTCTTCAGAATGCTTTCGCCGTTCAGTGCATAAAAATAGATCGCCATAAATGACGCCGCCATCTGCGGATCGAAGACCACGGGGACAACCTGAGTTTTCGGTTTTTTCGCGCCTAACATCGCGATGGCGCGTTTTGCAGCAGTTTTGGCAATCTCTTCGGGACCTTCCATATCTTTGAAATACCGCTTACTGCAGTACCAGTAGTTGGACTGTTTTTCATCGTCGCCTTCAGCGACCGGCGAAACCACCAGGGTCACACTGCTGGAATTATACTTATGAGAGATCCCATTGGAATTGACAATAACCGCTTCCAGCTCACTATCGTAAACGGATGCGCCTTCAGAATTTTTAATGCGCTCGTCGTAATCGAAGCAGGTCTTTTCCATCTTTTTCGCGGCGGTGATTTTCCAGTCGATGGGAATGGTGGCGATTTCGGGATCGTAGAGATCCAGCTCGGGATATTCTTCCACGCGCATCGCGGGCGGGAGGACATTATGAGGATCGGAGGTGATCTCCATGGCCATTTCGGTGGTACGGCGGGCAAAATTACGCAGACTCTTCTTATCAAAATCGGAGGTATACGCAAATCCCAAGCGATTCCCTTTGAAAACGCGCAACCCTAACCCTTTTGACGTCGCCTGCTTCAAGGTTTCCAGCTCAGACATACGTACCGTAACCGTCGATTCGCGGCCTTTTTCCAGGTAAACGTCGGCCTGCTCCGCTCCAGACTTCAGCGCCCATTCAACGACGTATTCTGCAACCTCTTGTATTTTCATGATAAAATCCTTGCGTTAATCGATGATGGCAATTACCCGGTCATGGAAGCTCCAGGGACAGCAGTGCCGCCGACGGTGATTTCACTGATCTTGGCATGCGGCTGACCGACGCCCACCGGGACGCTCTGGCCGTTCTTACCACAGGTGCCAATACCGTCATCCAGGGAGAAATCGTTGCCCAGCATGACCACCTTGTTCAGAACTTCCGGCCCCACGCCGATCAACGTGGCGCCTTTGACGGGCGCAGTGATCTTGCCGTTTTCAATCAAGTAGCCTTCCGTGACATTGAAGACGAAATTGCCGTTGGAAATATCAACTTGGCCACCTCCGAAGGACTTGGCGTAGAACCCGTTGGTGACAGAAGAGATGATATCTTCCGGGGTGTGCTCACCGCCCGTCATGTAGGTGTTGGTCATGCGCGGCAAGGGATAATGTTTGAAAGACTGACGGCGGCCGCTGCCAGTCAGCTCCATGTTCATGAGCTTGCCATTTAAACGATCGACCAGGTAGCTCTTGAGGATGCCGTTTTCGATCAACACATTTTTGCGGGTGGGCGTTCCTTCGTCGTCTACAGTCAGTGAGCCGCGGCGATTTGGAATGTTTCCTTCGTCGATGATAGTGCAGAGCTCGGATGCGACCTTTTCTCCGATTTTCCCGGAATAGAGCGATGTTCCTTTGCGGTTGAAGTCGGCTTCGAGGCCATGTCCGATAGCTTCATGCAGCAGAATACCAGCCCAACCGTTGCCCAGCACGACTTCATTGGGGCCGGCAGGGGCATCGACGGCATCCAGCATAACCGTTGCCTGGCGCACTGCTTCGGCGGCTGACTGTTCCGGCCTCTGTATATCGAAGTGATCGAATCCGACGCGTCCACCGCCGCCATGATAGCCGCGTTCACGTTTGTTGTTTTCCTCAGCGACAACACTCACGTTCAGGCGGTAAATGACCCGCTCATCGGTAGTATAAAGCCCTTCTGAATTGGCGATAGTGATCAGCGAAGCTGAATCGGAAAAACTGGCGTCCACCTGAATGATGCGGTTGTCCGCTTTGCGGGCGGTGTCATTAGCGCGGTATAACAGGTCGGAACGCTGCTTGATGGCCACTTCGGTGGGATAAACGCTGATAGGATTGATGTTGGTGTAATTACGCGGGACGATCTCTGCTGGTTCTCGCGTAGAGGTTGGGTTGTCGGCGATGAAAGCGGCGACTTCCGCGGCGGATCTCAGGCTGTCGAAATTAAAATCGTCGCTGTAACCGTAGCCGGTCTGCGCGCCGTTGACCACGCGGATCCCGACACCTTGAACGACACCGTAATTAGCCTGGCGGATCAGCTCTTCTTCAAGCTGCAAAGAACTGTTGGTAGT